>JBKKDW010000116.1:0-6981 GCA_046708025.1 Candidatus Limnocylindrales bacterium | reverse complement strand
CTCTCGCCAAATGCGTGGCGTGGACATCGACTCGGCGCGCAGGATCGCGCACGTCGAGGGCGGCACGCAGAGGCAGGACCTGGACGCGCCGGCCCTGGGCCACGGGGCTCGCGGTCCCGGGCGGCGTCTTCGGTGATACCGGTGTCGGCGGCCTCACCCTCGGCGGTGGGATCGGGTTCCTCATGGGCATCGGCGGCTTCTCGTGCGACAACCTCGTCGGGGCGCAGGTCGTGACGGCCGACGGGTCGATCGTCGAAGCCGCCGACGACCCGGAGCTGTTATGGGCCCTGCGCGGTGGCGGGGGCAACTTCGGCGCCGTGGCCCGGTTCGATCTCGCGCTGCATTCGATCGGCGCCTTGTACGGCGGCACGGTCACCGTTCCCCTCGACGACGGCGTTGTCCTGCGGCGCTGGTCCGCGCTCATGCGCGAGGCCCCGGACGAGCTCGTCCCGATGGCGGTGATCAAGCGCGACGAGGACGGTTTCGTCCTGCTCCACCTGCAGCTCGCCTATGCGGGCGATCCCGCGGCCGGCGAGCGGTTCGCGACGGCGATCCTCGGTGACGTGCGGCACGCTCGAGCCGGTTTCCGAGCCTGTACCTATCTGGACATCCAAGCGATCAACGAGATCAAGCCGTTCGGCACGCGCAATTACTGGTCGTCGACCTTCGTGACCGATCTCGACGACGGGCTCATCGACCTGCTGGTCGAGGCGGCGCCGTCGCTCCCCCATCCATGGTCGGACATCCTGATCGAGCCGGTCCATGGAGCGGCCCGCCGGCGAGGCTCCGAGCATGCAGCGTTCGGCAACCGCACGGCTCGATTCCACGTGAGCGCCCTCGGCATCTGGGAGGATCCAAGCTTCGACGAGGCGGGATCGGCGTGGAGCCGGGCGATGACCGGTCGGCTCGGTCCGTGGTCGAGCGGCGGCTTGTATGTGAACTACTCCATGGCCGGCGAAGCTGTGACGAGCGGACCGAGGGACCGCGCCCGGGCCGCCTATCCGCCGGACGTCTTCGAGCGCCTGCGGGCCGTGAAGCGTCGCTACGATCCGGACAATCTGTTCCGGAGCAACCTCAACATCCCGCCCAACTAGTGCGGGCGTCGCCGCCGAGTCCTCGGTCAGTCCTCGTCGGTCGCGCTGCCCACTCGGTCAGCAACGCAGGGTGATGGCCTTCTCTCTCGGCCAGTGCGCATACTTGGTTCGTAACGTGAAATCGCCGGCATCAGATCCGCCGGTGGGAACCTGAAGACGATCTGGAAGGACTGGCCCGATCCGAAGCAGGTTTGGCATCATCTTTGGCCCATCCTGCGATCCCGGATCATCCGAGCCCAGAAACGCGGGGCTGAGGAACGCATTCCATTGGTAAGGGTGCTGTTCAAAGGCGTACCGACTCGCCGCCGGTTCACGTAGCCACACGGTCCCAAGGGTCGCACCATGATGCGGTAGTCACCGTCTGGAAGGACTCGTGCTCACGATGCTAACCTTCGGGAGCAGGACCAGCTGTCCGTGTGGGCTCCGAGCGGGAGTAACTCAGCTGGCAGAGTGTCTGCTTCCCAAGCAGAATGTCGCGGGTTCGAATCCCGTCTCCCGCTCCACCTTCCCCTTCTGGGGCAGGACGTCTGGCGCAAACAGCTCGAATCCCCAACATCACCCAGATGGCGCGCGGCCCGGCGGGTTCGGGCGGCCTGTCGTCAGCCGACGATCACATGGCTCATCAACACGGTGCCAGCCGCCTGATGGGCGGTCAAGCCGCAGGGGCCGGGTGGTCCGGGCTCAATCGGTGCCGGCCTGAGCGGCCACGGAGCGGACGGCCGCCACGATTCCGACGTATCCGGTGCAGCGGCAGAGGTTGCCGGACAACCCGGCGCGGATCTCGTCGTCCGTCGGGGCGGGGTTGGCGGACAAGAGGGCGGTCGCGCTTATGAGCATCCCCGGCGTACAGAAGCCGCACTGGACCCCGCCATGCTCGAGGAAGGCTCGCTGGAGCGGATGGAGATTCGAGCCCGAGGCGAGCCCCTCCACGGTTGTTACCTGGCGGCCACCGGCCTGGAGGGCGAGGTACGAGCAGGAATTCACGGGCTGGCCGTCGACCAGTACCATGCAGGCGCCGCACTCGGAATCGTCGCAGCCCTCCTTGCTGCCGGTCAGCCCGAGCTCGCCGCGCAGGACGGACAGCAGGGTCCGGCCGGCCTCGATCTCCACCGGGTAGCTCGTCTTGTTCACCTGGAGCGTCACCAGATATCGCACGGTCAACGGGCGCCGAACAGGCTTGCGCTGGCAGGTATCAGGATCGTCTCGCCGCGAGCCCGGGCGATCGCCCCGGTGACGGCCCGACGGACGACGACCGCCGCCATCGCCCGGCGGTATTCGAGCGACGCGCGGACGTCCGAGATCGGCGTCGCCGCCTCGGCCGCCAGCCGGCCCACCTCCGCGGCGGCCGCGGGCCCACCGTCCGTACCGACGAGGGCGGACTCGGCCAAGGCGACCCGCCGGACCGTCGGTGCGAGGGCGGTGATGGCGATCCGGGCATCACGGACGAAGGCGCCATCGAGGCTCACCACGGCCGTCGCGCCGACCACCGCAATCTCCATCTGTCGGCGAAACTCAAGTCGGACGTAGCAGCTGCCCGCGTCCGCGAGCTCGGAAAGCTCGACGGCGACGATGAGCTCGTCCGAGCGGACGGTGGTACGGCCTGGACCGGTGAAAAGCTCGGCGAGCGCGATCCGACGGCGTCCCGCGGTCGAGCGGACCTCCACCTGGGCTTCGAAACAGAGCAGCGGCCCGCTCGTCTCGGCGGCCGGCGACGCGTTGGCGAGGTTGCCGCCAAGCGTCCCAACGTGCCGCGTCGCCGGAGACCCGACGATCGAGGCCGCATCGGCGATGGCCGTCCAGCGTTCGCGGATGGCCGGATGATTGGCGAGGTCGGCGTGGCTGGTCGTCGCGCCGATCCGGAGCCCACCAGCGGTCTCATCGATCCCGCGCAGCTCCGCGATCCTGTCCAGCGCCACCAGGTCCTCGGGCAGTGACCATTTACCCTGCCGGGTCCCGACGACGAGATCCGTCCCCCCGGCCACCGGTCGGTGCCCTGCGGCGGTGGCGGTCAGCGCGTCGGCGAGCGCCGTCGGGGAGGTGAACCGTCCGCCCACCTCAGCCCTCGCCGTTCGTCGGCGCGAGGGCGCGCCAGACTCGCTCCGGTGTCATCGGCAACTCTTGAACCCGGGTGCCCAGGGCACGGGCGATGGCGTTGGCGATGGCACCGGGCGTCGGGACACAGGGTGGCTCGGCGATGCCCTTGAGGCCCTTGGGACCGCCGGTTGGCGACGGGGCGTCGACGAAGTCGACGTGGATCGGCGGGACGTCGGCCACCGTCTGGAGCTTGTAGTCGAGGAGGTACGGGTTGAGCTGCCGCCCGTCCTCCGAGAGCAGGACGCCCTCGCTGAGCGCCTGCCCGATCCCCATCACCACCCCACCATGAATCTGGCCGGTCGCCCCGATCGGGTTGATGACGATGCCCGATTCATGGGACGCCGCAATCTCCAGGACTCGGACAACGCCCGTATCGCGGTCAACCTTGACGCGGGCGGCGTGGGTGAAGAATGTCGGTGCCGCGAACGACTCGCCGCCGAGCCGACCGACGCAGCTGGCGGCCTCGACGGCCGGCGTGGGCGGCGGCTCACCCGAGCCCCGGCCGAGAAGGAGGCCGGCACCGGCCGCCTGCGACGCGAGGTGGGCGATGGATACCGACGAGATGTGACTGCCCTTGATCCGGACCATGCCGTCCTTGAGTTCGAGGTCCGCCCGGTTGGCCTCCAGGAGGTCCGCGGCGAGGTCGAGGAGCTGCTCGCGGACTTCGGTCGCGGCGGCGATCACTGCACGGCCGTTATTGAACGTCGTCTGCGATCCGCTGGCCCCGCCGTCGTACGGCCCGGCGTCGGTGTCCTGGTAGAGGATCCTGAATTCGTCTGGCCGCATCCCGAGGACCTCGGCGGCGAGGATCGGCAGGGCCATGACGGCCCCGGTGCCGCATTCCTGGGCGCCGGTCACGATCGTCCCGGTGCCGTCGGCGTTGATCGTCAGGTGCGCGCCCGAGGCGCCCGGGAATGACGGCCACCAGCCGGTCGCGATGCCGATCGCCTCCCCGTCCGGCAGCGGTCGACCCCAGCCGATCGCGGCCGCGGCGTGCTCCAGTGTCTCGAGGGCGCCGATCCGTTCGAAGACCTGACCGGTCGGCCCGGCGTCGCCCTCATGCACGAGGTTGCGGCGTCGGAACTCGACGGGGTCGATGCCGAGCCGCTCGGCGACGACATCGTGGTGCTGCTCGAGTGCCCAACAGGTCGTCGGACCGGTCGGCGCGCGTACGGAGCCCGATGGCTGCGTGTTCGTGTAAACGACATCGGCCGTGACGTCGACGTTCGGGATCCGGTACGGCCCGACAGCGAACATCGCGGCCATCTGGCCGAGGAACGGCTCGTCCATGCTGTAGGCGCCGTTGTCGATGATCAGGTGCGCCCGACGTGCCACGATCGTCCCGTCCCGCCGGACGCCGGTCTCCAGGTCCAGGATCATCCGTTCGCGGCGATGGTCTGGCAGCAGGAACTCCTCGCGCCGTGAGAAGACGACCTTGACGGGTCTGCCGGCGGCTCGCGCCAAGGCAGCGACTTGCGGCTCAAAGCCGAGCTCGCACTTCGCGCCGAAGCCGCCGCCGAGGTGGGGCACGATCACCCGGACCTGATTCTGCGGCAGGCCGAGCGTTTCGGCCACGCCGGACCTGGCCGCGAACGGGACCTGCGTCGACGACCAGATCGTGACGTGGTCGCCCTGCCACTCGGCGAGGATCGCCCGCGGCTCGATCGGGACGGCGTGCGAACCGTCGGCGACGTAGCGCTCGGTGACGACGATGTCCGCGGCGACCATGCCGGCCTCGGCGTCGCCTTTGACGATCGTCGAGCGTGATGCGACGTTGCCGTCGCGGACGAGGTTCTCGTCGGCCTCGTACATCGCCCAGGCCGCGTGTACCAGCGGGGCATCCGAGCGCGCGGCGGTCTCCAGGTCGGTCACGGCCGGGATGGGTTCGAGGTCGATTTCGATCAGCGCGGCCGCCTGAGCGGCGATCTCCGGTGTCGCGGCCGCGACCGCGGCGATCAGTTCGCCCTCCCAACGCACGACGTCCCGAGCGAAGAGCGTCCGGTCCTTCAGGAAGGCACCGTACCGGAGGTCGGGCACGTCGGCGGCCGTGATGATCGCATGCACCCCCGGCAGCGCGCGTGCGGCCGTCGTATGGAGCCCGCGGATGCGAGCATTTGGGACTTCGGCGACGCGGAAGGCGCCGTGGAGCATCCCGGTCAGGGTGAGATCGGCCGCGTAGCGACCGCTTCCGGTGACCTTATCCCGGCCGTCCTGACGAATGAGCGTGGGGGCGAGGGTCGCGGTCATTCGGTGCTCCGTCTTCGATCCGACCGCCCAGCTCGAGGGCGCGCGACTTCACGGAGCGAGGATAACGCACGCTCGGAGTCGGGCGAGAACGCCCGAAGCGTCCTTCCGGGGGCGCGGGCCTAGACTCAACTCGTGGTCCCGTGTCAGAGCTGCGGAACAGCCAACCCCGAGGTCGCGCGCTTCTGCATGGCCTGTGGCGGGTCGCTGGCCGCGCCCACCCCGAGCCGCGAGGCGCGCAAGGTGGTAACCGTCGTGTTCGCGGACATCACCGGCTCGACTGGGCTCGGTGAGCACCAGGACCCGGAATCGCTCCGCGCGAGCGGGCGCGCCGGCGGGCTATCGCGGGCGAGAGCCACGAGACACGTGATCGAGTGACCGCTGGCTCAGCACAGCCCAAGGCGGGTTCGCCGGCCCTCCTTGATTCCGTCGTTTCGGTCAGCGACTCCCGAAGGTTGGCCGACATCTCGTCGAGCAGCGCTTTCGCGGCGGCCGGATGACCGTCCACCAGCCCGGCCAGGCGTCGCAGATCGACGGCGAGCGCGACAAGGTGTTGCTGAACGCCATCGTGGAGGGCGCGCTCGATCGCGCGCCGATCGGCGTCCGCGGCCTCGACGAGACGCTTCCGCGACCGACGAAGCTCCGCTACCTCACCCTGCAGTCGGTCGACAACGTCCTGCAGCTGGTCGCCAGAGCCAACGTTCGACACCGCCCCACCTTTCTTGGGAGTCACCGGTCAACGCTCCGACCGCGCCACGTCGCGCGGGTCGGATCATGCCCGGCCTTCGTGACCGCGCGTGGTCGCCGCCCGATCCAGCGTACTTGTACTCTGTTTCGCACGGGCCTGCATCGCATCCGGTGGCGAAAACGCCATAAGATCGTGACATGAGCAACCTCCGGTCGACGGCGTTCGCCGTCGTCATGCTCGTCTTCGGAGCCGTCCTGTTTGCGGGCGGCCTTGCGCCGCCCTCGCTCGCGCAAACACATCCGGATCGATCCGAGGTCGTCCTCGTCCTCGACTTCTCCGCGTCAATCCTGCAGGACACAGCGACTCGGGGCCAATTCGCCGCCGCCGTGGATCGCATCGCAGATCGCGTCGACGCGACGTCGTCGGACCTCGTTGCCGGCGACACCACCGTAACGATCGTCCAGTTTGCCACGAGGGCCGCCGACTACCCAGGCTGCCTGGACATGAAGCTGATCGAAGGCCCCCAAACCGTCACGCGATTCGCCGATTGCCTCAGAAATGCCGCCGCGGCCTACCGGAAGGGCCTGGATCCCGCGCTCACGCAGAAGATCGGCGTCGACACGAACTACGTCGCCGCCATGACGGTCGCGGCCCGGCACCTCCCCGTGGACGCCGTCCGACCGGCGCTGATCCTGTTTACCGACGGGAAGCACGACGTCCAGGGGGTGCCCGTCAGCCAGGTGCAACCGGCACTCGACAGGATCTTCGGGAGCCGATCGCCATTCGCGCTGCTGCCGGTCGGCATGGGCCTGAGCCCGACCGAGCGCGCCGCGCTTGAAAGCGGTCTGGTCAACCTGCGGG
>JBKKDW010000115.1:0-14173 GCA_046708025.1 Candidatus Limnocylindrales bacterium | reverse complement strand
TGTCAGGGGTGCCTACGTCGACGAGACGATCCGGCTCTGGCGGCACCTGTGGTCGGGCTCCAGGGAGCCATTCCGCGACCGGTTTCACACGATCGAGGATTTCGTTTTCGGCCCGCTGCCCGACCAGGGAGCGAGCCTCCCGATCGTGGTGGGCGGGCGCGCCGAGCCTGCGCTACGACGGGCCGGAGCCCTCGCCGACGGCTATCACTCGAGCGCGTCGAGTCCGAGCCAGTACGCGGAGCGTCTCCCGATCATCCGTGCCGCCGCGGAGGACGCCGGGCGGACGATGCCGTGGCTGTCTGCTCGCGTCCGCGTCGAGTTCGAAACCGCGACCACCGGTTACGCGATGCGCGGTGCACCTGAGGCCATGGCCGCGGAGGTACACGCGTTCGCCGACGTTGGGGTCACCCACGTCGCCCTCTCATTCGGGGCGACCGATCCGGCGGAGATCGTCGCCCGCGCCGAGCACTTCAGTCGCGAGGTGGCTCCCCTGGTTGAGGGGCCTCATGGTGCTCCGCCGGGCTTGGTAGCGTGAGCGCCTCGTGACCGACGCAGCTCGGCTGGTTCAGCGAACCTACCTGCTCCTGACCCTCCTCACGACGCTCGCCGCATGGTTCATCTGGGGGATCAATACGCTGTTCCTGCTCGATGCGGGTCTGAGCAACACGGAGGCAAGGTGAGACCGAGCGCAAGCATCGCCAGTAACGCGGGGCCTTCGAGCGGCGCGAACTGCGGCAGGAGGCTCGAGAAGAAGATGACCATCTTTGGATTGCCGAGATTTGCTCAGCAGCCCCTGGCGAAAGGCACGGCGCGAGGCGAGCACCTCGGATCGGCGGGACGGGCCGCGATCGGCATCCTGAGCGCTCCAGCGAGGCCGGCGCAGGGCGGACCAAAACGATGACGTCCCCAGGTAGATGAGGTAGACGGCTCCGGCCAGCCTGATCGCCGTGAACACCGGCTCGGAAGCCACGAGCAGGGCCGTGATGCCGGCACTGGCGGCGATGGTCCAGACTCCCGTCCATTAGACAGCGGATCCGTCAGCCGGCTGGTCCAGCTACCGACCATCCGGCGAAGCTGGCGGCTGGCGTGACACCGATCAGGCCCCAATTGATGGGTTCGGCCATCGATCGGTCCACGGGTGCGCCAATGGACGGCGGACGGCCTCATGGTGGACGGTCGCCCAGGCCGACGTTCGTCGGATGGTCGATCGGTGGACCACGCCCGCATCGACCCCGTCCGGCGCAGGTATCCTGCGATCCGACGGACGGGTGACACGAGGCTACGGGAGGCACGACATGGCGACCGGCAGCGGCACGACGGGCGATCCATGGGTCCTGAAGACCCCGCCGGGCACGTCCGAGTACACGATGTACCGGGACGAGGCATCGGATCCACCCACGATCGTGTGCCAGGTTGGCGGCACGAAACTCTTCTACGACGCGCGGGCCATCGAGGATCTGCACGCCATGCTCAAGGCACACGGTGACTGGATGCCGCTCGGCGGCGCGGACGAACAGAAGCCGGCCCCCGACGGCTCGGTCGAGGCCTGGGGCCGCTCGGAACAGAATCCTCGCGGCGGCTGGTACGGCCTCAAGAAGGGGCTTCGCGGCCGGTTCGGTGTCTACATGCCGCCGCTGCTCGAGGCGCTCGGCCTGGCCGAGGTAACCCACGACGCCAGGAACAACCGGATGCGGGCGATCGGGTAGACGGTCAGGTCCGCTTCATGCCGCCCACCGGCGCTCGGTGTACAGCATCGCGGCCAGCAGCATGACCAGCACGACCAGCTGAATGCCCGCCCCGAACAGCGAGCCCAGTAACACCGTACTCGAGGCGCCGATCGCGGCGGCGGCCCGGAATCGGATCGGCCGGATCCCCATCACCCGGCGAAAGGCGACATCACCGAGCATGAACGAGGCGACGCCTCCGCCAAGGGCGACTATCGGTGCCAGACCAGGCTGACCGCCCAGGTCCCCGATCGAAGTCTTCACGCCAGCGGCGAGCGCGACGATGCCCAGCAGCATCGGGATGAACGCATAGAAGTAGCCCTGGATGGCCAGCCCGAACCTCGCGCCGGGCAGGGCCGAGGCCATCGCGCGACCCGCGCCCTCCTCGTCGCCGGCGAAGTATGCCCACCATAGGCTGGCCGCCAGGGCCAGGCCGAGGAGCGCCCCGAGATACGCCCCCGGACCGAGGTCGACCGTGCCGATCCCGATCCCGATCGCGATGACCGACTCACCCAGGGCGACAATGAGCAGCAGCCCATGGCGTTCAACGAAGTGGACGGCCCGGATCTCGAATGGCGTTCCTGAACGAGCGATCAGCGGCGTCACGAACTCGATGGCGATCGCCAGCAGCCACAGACCGTACACGACGACCAGGTTGTCGACCAACCCGGCACTGGTCACGCACAGCGCCGCCAGCACGTTCAGCGGAGCCAATCGACCCACCCGTCCCGGCCCGTAAGCCTGGGCGTAGAGACCGGAGTGAATCGCGACGACCAGGAGATAGCCGAGCCCGAACACGGCTCCAGCGCCATCGAATGCCCGCGGGACGGCCAGGGCGCAGACAAGGAAGCCCCCCATGCCGACGAGCAGCAGCAGCTGACGGCCTGGACGATCCGGCGGCACGGCATTGGTCAGCCAGACGTAGCCGCCGTACATCCAGAACAGGACCACGAAGATCAGGACGACCCGACCCAGTGTTTCGAGGGACAGATCGTCGGCAAGGAGCGCCGTCAGCTGCGTAAGTGTGAAGACGAAGACGAGGTCGAAGAAGAGCTCGAGCGTCGAGACCCGCTGCTCTTGTTCCATGCCCGGTGCCCCACCGGGGGCTGGTCCGGCGTTCGCCATGCGTCGCCCTACGAGTTCAGGCCGGCAACCTGGCCGCCAGCACGTCGAGCGGGCCGATGTCCGGCGCCTGGCTGAACAGGTCGTCCGCCTGGGCATCAGCGCCGCGGCGACGCGACCCTGGAGGTGGGCCTGCCGTCCGCACGATAACCCGAGGGCCCCGCGTTTGCTCGACTACTGCCCGCAGGCCGCCGGATCGTGGGGCTCGACGCGGAACACCTGGCGGGCCACCACGGCCGTCGGTCCACCGTGGCCAACCCGGACGGTGAAGTAGGGCTCCATGCGGTATGCCGCCCCAGTCGGTTGCAGGTCACGATCCTTGAGCCGAACGATGAACACGGGACGCCCGCAGATCAACGCAGCGATCCGCCGTTCCCGGGTTCCCCAACCCTCGAAGACGATGTTCGTGTCATCCACAATCTGGACGTCCGGGCGACGATCGAGGACCAATTGGGCGTGCCACAGCGGTGTCGACGCGTCCCAGGGCGACAGGATGGCTGCGTCCGGCGGAAGCGCGTCGAAGATCGCGTCCACGAATGTCTCGGCGCTCCGGTCGCCGCTTCGGTCCGAGACCCGCCAGTTCGTGATCGCGAGCCCCATCGCGAACGACAGGGCAGCGGCGCCGACCAGGCCGCCGGCGTAGCGGCGTTGCGGCCAGGGCAGTCGATCGTGAAGGGCTCGCACCGCGGACTCGAGCGCGACTGCCGCGCCGATGCCGATCAATAGCCAGGGTACGAGCAGGTAGTGCTCGAGCTGCTGATAGGTCGCCCAGATGTAGATGTTCATCAACAGGATCGCCAGGCATGTCAGGCCGAAGGCCGGCCGCCGCCGCACGAGCACGATCAGACCGAGCAGGGCCAGGATCGGCATAGCCGGAGTGGCCCGGCTGAACAACATCGATCGGAGAACGGGCAGTGCTGCCGCGAACTCGTCGGGCCCACCCAACGCCAGGAAGCCGAAGTTCTCCTGGAATTGGGTTCCGCTGATGAGCCACCACATGGCTTCGGGGGTGACCGGGTGGTTGTAGGCCAGTGCGGGTGACAGGCCGGCCGCGATCGGTATGTAGAGGTAGACCGACAGGCCGAGGAAGCCGGCAGCGGCAACGGACAGCAGGTTGCGCGGCTTGGCTGCGATCTCCCGGCGTCCAACCCACAGCCCGAAGACCACGATGAACGGGGCCACGAACAGGATCAGCAGGTGGTTGCCGAGAGCCAGACCGAGGAGGAGTGCACCCAGGACCAGATCACGGAACGAGCGACGCTCCTCCCAGACGAGGGCCCGGTGCAGGAGCAGAGCGACGAACAGGAGGTGCAGCGGGTTCACCTCGGCCACCGTGGCCGCGGACCAGACCGTTCGAACGGCACCCAGCGCCAGCGCGGCGGCGACGGCGAGGAGTGGACGGACGCCCAAGCGGACCATGACCGCCGCGGTGACAGCAAGGGCTACCGAGACGAGCACGGCCGACAGGAGATTGGATCGGAATGCGATCGACCCGACTGGAACGAGCTGTGCCAGCCAGGACAGGATGATGTAGGTCGGGTAGCCGGTTGGATGCGCGACGCCCAGGACGTGGGGAACGGTCTGCATCTCGCCCCAGTCCCCGAAGGCCATGCCCGGCAGAAGTGTTCGCGCGTAGACAACGAATGAGGCGGCGCCGACGACAGCCGGTGCCAGCCGGCCAGGTGTCACATTCAGGGTGAGAGCACGATGGGCAGAAGGACGGCGATGAGCACCAGGAGCGCCCAGAGGGCGGGCCCCGCCGAGAGAGCCTCCGAACGACGCCCGCCCATCCTTGCCGCTTCGGTTTCGGTCCGGGTGATCCACCACGGGCTGTAGCGCGCCTCCAGGGCGTAAAACGTGAGCCCAAGACCCGCACCGTAGGACAGGTGGCCGATCAGGCTGGGAAACGCGGCCGCCGCTGCCTCGACGGTCCAGGCCGGCACACCGCCGAGGATGACGGGCGCCAGCGTGAGCGGCCCGAGGATCCACCACACGAAACCGTACGACACGCCCCAGCCGACGGCGGCCGCCGGGTCGAATGCCTGGCGACGGAACAGGACACCGTAGGAGATGCCGACGATCTCGGCGATGACGAGGTGCGCGATCAGCCCAACGAACTCAGAGTCGGATCCGACGAGTCGGGCGACCGTCGGGAGAAACCCGATCTGGACCATGACCAGGGTGAACAGGACGCCTCCGACCAGGCCCGCGGCGGCGCCTCGGCCGACGGCGCGGAAACCCCAGGAGCCGCCGTCGGCCGACTGGTTCCCGATCCGGTCCGAAAAGAAGAGCCGCGCCAACCGGCCCAACCAGTGGTAGATCAGCGCCATCACGGCGGCGAAGAGGATCGTCGCGGGCAGGGCCGGGAAGGATGACCGCGCGTCCGGGATCGACCAATTCAGGCCTTCGCCGCGAAGGACAGGCAGGAGCGTAAGACCGCCGATCACCCACAGCAGAAACCCGAAACCGGCCCCGCGAACGACTGCGGCGCCGGCGGTTGGGGTCGATCTCGGATGAAGGACGGCATAAACGACCGCTCCAAGGAGCGCGAGGCCGAGCGGTTGCAGGCCGGCGCCCGCGGAACCGCCGGCGCCCAGGGGCGACAGCATCCGCTCAGAGCCTGCGGGCAGGAGCCCGATGACGCCGAAACCAAGCAGCCCCGCGATGAGGCCGCGAAGGACGACGCCCTTGAGCACCGTGGGTGCGGGCTCCGCATCCGGTCCAGTCACGGATTCCGATCGAATGCTGCGGGTCTTGATCGCGACGAGAGCGATGCCTGCCATAGCGCCCCAGATCAGGTGTCCGATCAGGCTCGGGTAAGCCGCCTGGGCAGCCGCCACATCCCACGTTGGAATCCGACCGAGGAAGAGCGGCTGAAGCGTGATCGGTCCGATGAACCAAAAGAAGGCGCCGTAGGCCACGCCCCAAAAGACCACGTCGCCGGCCGGCCATCGCCCACGCAAGAGTATCCCGAGGCCGGCCCCCACGATCGCAGCGATCGCCATGTGGACGACCAAGCCGACGACGGGAGAGTCGGCGCGGACCAACGAGGCCACCGTTGGCAGGACGCCGAGCTCGACCATCGCGGCACCGAACGCGATGCCGCCGATCAACCCGGCGAGGGCGCCGGGCATGATCGTCTGCCGGAGTTGCCGGCCGACCTCAGGCCACCGGTCCACGCTCTGCCTCCCGGACCCGCTTCTCGGCCACGGCGCCCGAATCGGCCGTCCCGGCGACCACGATGTCGCGCGGGAAGACGAGATCGAGGAGCCAGTCGATCAAGACACGCACCTTCTTCTCGAACCCTGGCAGCTTGGCCAGGTAGATCCCACGCCACAGGAACCAGGCGAACAGGCCCGAGAAGCGGAATCCGCGGATTTCCGCGGCCGCCGTGTTGTGGCCAAGGACGACCAGCATGCCCAGTGTCCGGAACTGGAAGGGTCGCGCCGGGCGACCATCGATCGCGGCCACCAGATTCTCGGCCGCCTGGTGGCCCTGGCGGATGGCGTGTTGGGCGGTGGGCGGGCACGGTTGCCCGCCTCGATTCGGGTCCGGGATGCGCGCGCAATCACCGACTGCCCAGATGTCGTCGAAGCCCTCGACGCGAAGGGTCGAGTCCGTCGTGAGCGAGCGGTTCGCGCTGCCCGTCTTGAGCGAGAGCGCCAGCGGCGCGGGCTCGTTGCCGGCCGTCCAGACCAGCGTTGCGGTCGAGATCGCGGCGCCGTTCACGAGGCGCACGCCGTCGTCGCTCGCGCCGGCCACCCGCGCGCCGAGCACGAACTCGATCCCGCGCTTCCGCAGTCGCTCAAGGGCGTAGGCACCGAGCTGCTCCGTCAGCTCTGGCAGGATCGTGTCCCTGGAGTGAACGAGCACGAATCGGGGTTCGTCGCGTTCGATCCGAGGATGGTAGACGAGCACGTCGTGAACGAGGTCGTGCAGCTCCGCGACCAGCTCAACGCCAGCAAAGCCTCCGCCGGCCACGCAGAACGTGAGCAGACGTCGGCGGACGTGGGGCTGTGGCTCGTTCTCGGCGACATCCAGGAGCCCGATCACGTGGTCCCGCAGGTTCGTCGCGTCAGCCAGCGACTTGAGCGTGAACGCCCGCTCGGCGACGCCGGGCAGGCCGTGGAAGGCCGGGACTGCACCAACCGCGACAACGAGCTGGTCGTACGGAATCTCCTCTGCTGCGGCCCCGGGAGTCGCGCGGATCCGGACCAATCGAGCCTTGGGATCGATCGTCTCGACCGTCGCCCGGCGGACCAGGGTTCGCGGGCAGGTGGCCCGAAGGGGTGAGGCGACGTGCCTCGGCACAAGCGAGCCCGAGGCAACCTCGGCGAGCATCGGCGTGAACAGCAGAAAGTTGCCTTCGCTGACCAGGGTCACCGCAACCTGTGGCCGGTGGCTGAGCAGCTGCTCCAGCCGCTGGGCGCAAGCGACACCGCCAAACCCACCGCCCAGAATAACGACCCGATCGCTGATCGAAACGCTCGTCGCCGCGACAGCCCGGGTCAGCGCCCGGTCGCCGATGAGGCGACTGCCGAGGGCATGGAAACTCAGAGCCGTGATTCCCCCGGTCAGGACGTTGGCGATCAGAAACGGGAACGTTGCGGATGCCTCAGCGATGGTCCATCCCGGGCCGGCGGCACCGATGACGGGGACGACGGTCAGCCACACTGCGGCCCACCACAGGAGACCGAACAGGAGCCCGCCACCAACCGTCGCGGCGAGGCGCGCGGGCTGGAAGCGATACAGTGCACCGTACCCCGCGCCGCCGCAGGCACTGAGCCCGAGGAAGGCCAACCAGCCCACCATCGGCGGGTCCAGGCGCAGCGGCTGGCTTGGGTCGAGGCGGCCCTGGCCGGCGAGGATGACTGCAACCGCCAGGCCAGCGAACAGGCCGGCGGCGGCACCAAGTCCGGCGTCTGTTCTTCGTGAGGCGTGCACCGTGGGCTGACCCTATCCGGCGTCGGCGCGAGATGGCACGAGTCGTAGCTCATGGATCGACGGCGGTAGCGCTGGGTTCGTCGTCGCGCGTCCTTCCTCGGCGTCGAGCCCGAGCATCGTTCTGATCGCGAGGAGCGGCGCCGCTGCCGCCCACGCCTGTGGACTGGACGCCGTGGGGTACTCGACGGCCACCGTGGTGGCGTCGCGGTCGTAGCCGGCGAATACCTCCGGCAGCCGATACTCAAAGGCCTCGGCCGCCTCGAACAGCGCAAATGCCACTCGGTTCGCGTCGTCGCGAAAGCCGTATCGGCGAAGCCCCTCGGCGACGATCGCCGTGTCGTGTGGCCAGACCGTTCCGTTGTGATATTCGATCGGGTTGTAGCCGGCGTCGCGGCTCGACATCGTCCGGATCCCCCAGCCGCTGAACATGTCCGGTGCCATCAGTCGGTCCCGTACCGTCGCGGCGCGGCCAGGCGCAACGATGCCGCTCCACAGCAAGTGACCGACGTTCGAGGTGAGCGCGTCGACGGGACGCTTGTCGCGATCGAGAGCCAGCGCGTAATGACCGCGCTCCTC
This sequence comes from Candidatus Limnocylindrales bacterium, assembly GCA_046708025.1. GTDB lineage: Bacteria > Chloroflexota > Limnocylindria > Limnocylindrales > CSP1-4 > SPCO01. The sequence continues at coordinate 5,807 of JBKKDW010000115.1, read as the reverse complement.
GAGCCAGAAGTCACGATCGAAGCGCTCTTTGAGACTGGTCGCGTCACGTTCGAGCCGATCGGCAAGCTCTGGATCATGCCAGGAGACGCGGGCCAGTCGCGCCGCCCGGATTCGGGCGTCGTAGGCGTAGCCCTGGACCTCGCACATCGCGATCGGCGGATCGGCGAGCCGACCGTCGGCAAACAGGATCGCGTTCCACGAGTCCTTCCAGCCCTGGTTCCTGAGCCCGTTTGGGGAGCGCGTTTCGTACTCCAGATAGCCGTCGCCGTCGGGGTCGCCCGGCCCCTCGATCCAGGCGATCGCCGCACGGGCCTCTGGCTCCAGGCGGCGGACGAACTCGTCATCGCCGGTCCAGCGATGGTACTCGTCCAGCAGCACGAGAAAGAGCGGCGTCGCATCGTGACTGCCGTAGTAGGCCGAGTGAGGGACCTCGCCCAGCGTGGCCAGCCAGCCGCGCCGGACCTCGTGGAGGATCTTGCCCGGGGCGGCGTCGCGGAAGTCGTCCCACTCGGTCGCCTGCAGTCCGGCGAGCGCCTCGAGGGTGGTATGGGCGAGGTGCGGCTGGAAGGGGAGGGCCATGTAGGCCGTGATCAGGCGGTCCCGGCCGAACAACGCCATGAACCACGGCAGACCAGCCGCCGGGAGCGACCACGTCAGGTTGGCCGACGGGCGGAAGCGCAGAGCTGCCAGGTCGACGAGGCTGCGCCGATAGGTGTGCTGGACGAGATCCGAGTCGGTCTCGAGCGTCGGCGCGTCGGCCAGCCAGGCCTGGAGGGTCCGCGGCATCTGCGGCTCGAGCTTGCCGAAGCCGCCGTGGCCTTCACGGGGTCCGTGCTCCTGGCCATCGACGATACACGAGATATCGAGGCACACTTCCCATTCGCCGCGCGGCGCCAGCGTGATCTCGAATTGGATCGCGCCGTCCGTGATCCGACCGGGTGTCCACCATGTCACGCGGGTGCCTCGCCGCACGCCCTGGCGCTCGTGCCAGATGGTCAGGGCTCCGTCACCGGGCACTCGCATCTGCGCCCCGTTCACCGACAGCGCCCAGCGCGACAGATGCCGGACATCCTGGAAGAAGAAGCCGGCCGGCCCTCCGTCCCGAACGTCCCCCGCCTCGTCAGAGACGAAGAATGTGCTCCCGTCGAGTACGACGAGCTCGCTGGCCATGCCCCATGATGCGCGCCGACGCGTCTCGTTTCGATGACGCATGGGCCGGCGCCTACTCCACGATGCGGTCGCGGGCCAGCGCTTGACAATGACTGAACGTTCATTCAGTATCCGCTGGACGAGGCACAGCGCAGAGTTCAGGAGCCATCGCACCATGGGTTGGACTACCGCCGACATTCCCGATCTGCAAGGCCGGACGGCTGTCGTTACCGGCGCGAATGGCGGTCTTGGTTTCGAGACCGCCCGCGAGCTCGCCCGCAAGGGTGCCCACGTCGTGATGGCCGTTCGCAACCTGGACAAGGCGACGGCCGCGCGCGATACGATCGCCCGGGAGATCCCGGGGGCGTCGCTGGAGCTCGTCGCTCTGGACCTCGGCTCGCTCGCGTCCGTCCGGGCCGCGGCGAAGACCATCCTGGATGCTCACCCGGTCATCGACATCCTGGTCAACAATGCCGGCGTGATGGGGATCCCGTTTCGGACGACGTCGGATGGATTCGAGATGCAATTCGGCATCAACCATCTTGGGCACTTCGCGTTGACCGCCCTGCTGCTGCCGGCCGTGCTCCGCAGCGACGGTGGCCGGATCGTCTCGGTCACCAGCTCCGGCCGGCGGTTCGGCACGACCGTCGATCCCGATGACCTGACGATGGAGAAGCGCTACGACGCGTGGCGCTCGTACGGCCGGGCCAAGCTGTCGAACCTCCAGTTCGCGGTCGAGCTTGACCGGCGGCTCGCAGCGACCGGCGCGACGGTGCGCGTCGTAGCCGCGGATCCCGGGTTCTCCCACACGGACCTCCAGGCCAATAGCGCCCGGCAGCACCCGGGCATGTCCCAGCGGTTCTACGACACGACGGTCCGCCTGGTCGGCACCACCCCGGCCAAGGGCGCGCTGCCGCAACTCCGGGCGGCAACGGATCCGACCGTGCACGGCGGTGAGCTCTATGGACTGCGCTTCGTGATCGGTGGCTCTCCGGTCCCGAGGGACTACGGCAGCCGGGCGATGACCCCAGAAGATCTGGCCACGCTGTGGTCGGTGTCCGAGCGCGAGACGGACATCCAGTTCGACGTCGAGGGGATGGCGCGGGCGGCAGCCGCGGGCGCCCGGACCACGGAGGCGGTTGCGTCATGAATAGCGCGCGGCCGGACACGGACCGCGCCGAACGGGTCCGACGGGCCTTCCTCGAGCTTGTCGCCGAACGCGGCTTCCACGCCAGCATGGGGGCAGTTGCTGAGCGGGCCGGCGTCGCAGCGGGGACCATTTACGTCCATCACGCGTCCAAGGACGATCTCCTCCTGGCCGTCTACCGCGAAATCAAGCGTGACCTGGGCGCGGCATCCGTCGTCGGCCTGGACCCGACAGCGCGGCCGGAGGATCGATTCCGGACGGTCTGGCACAACATGTTCCAACACCTGGCGGCCGACCCGATCCGGGCGCGCTTCCTGGTCCAGGTCGAGGCATCGCCTTACGCCCGCATGGCCCACGCGGCAGCCATCGAAGACGGCGTGGATCCGCTCATCGCCGCGGCTGCGGCACCCGACCTGGCGCCCCTGCTGGCCGACCTGCCAGGCGAGGTCCTCTACGACCTGGGGTTCGGGTCGGCGATCCGTCTCGCTGCTCGAGCCGATGGACCCGCCGACCTCGTCGATCCGGCTGCCGCCGATCGGTTGATCGATGCCTGTTGGCGCGCCATCACCCGGCCCCGGTAACGGGCTGCCCACGGGTCAGCGTGTGAGCGGCGTCCAGACCGGTGATCGGCCAGACGCGCAGCCGGCGATCAGCAGGAGGACCCCGATACGTCCGGCGACAGCGTTCAAGCCTGGTGACTCCAGCGGACATTGCTGCGAGGTATGACGCACAGCATGGCGCCGATTCACGACAACACGATGACGAGCGGGACGCAATGCGTCTTGTCACGGAGCCGTCACGAGGGAGTCATAGAATGCGGCCGTGGCCCCACCGATGGCAGTTCCGGCGTACGGCGACGGCCGGGCCCTGCCGGCGCACGCACGTCTCGAGGACGAGCGAGCGGATTTCGACTCCGGCCTGCTCGTGCGCATCCATGCGGCCCTTCTCACCCTCCATGACGGCCAGATCCTGCGGATTGCCAGCCCGATCGACACCGTCGCGGCTGATCTGCGGACGTTCGAGGCCACCACCGGCCATGCCCTCTTGTCGGTCGTCCGGGACCGTGACCGCCCGGGATGGTGGCTGCACTACGTTCGCAAGGGTCGCGCACGCACGGACTGGGCGGTGCCCACGGATGCGACGCCGGCCGAGGGCGGTCGATACGTCGTCAGCCTGATGCCTCGGCGGCTGTGGCTGTACATGAACTACGACTGCAATCTCCAGTGCGACTACTGCTGCGTCGTGTCCGGTCCGCTTGCGGATCCCCGGCGGCTGCCGGCCGACCGCATCCGCACGCTCGTCGACGAGGCCGTGACAGCCGGGCTCGAACGCGTCTTCCTGACCGGCGGCGAGCCGACCCTGCGCCCCGACCTGCCAGCCCTCATCGAGTACATCACCGATCGCCTGCCGCTGACCCTGCTGACCAACGCGATGCTCCTGCGCGGGCCACGTTGGGAGCACCTCCGTCCGTTGGTGGATGCCGGCCGACCGATCGCCTTCCAGGTCAGCCTCGATTCCGCGGACGCCGGCTTGCACGACATCCATCGCGGCCCCGGCGCGCACGCACGGGCGCTCGCGGGCATCCGGATGCTGCTGGCCGCGGGAGCCCGGGTTCGCCTCGCCGCCTCATTGCCCGAGGCCCACCTCGACGAGATCCCCCGCCTTCACCTCGTCGCCGATGAACTGGGGATTGCATCCGACGATCGGATCTTCCGCCCTATCGCCCTGCGCGGCGCGGCTTCGGACGGTGAGCCGATCCGGCCCGAGGACGTCGCGCCCGAGCTGACCTGCGACGCGCAAGGCTGGTTCTGGCACCCGGTCTCGAACGACCCGGACATGCGCCTGCCGCTCACGGCGGACGCCCCCCTGGCCGACGCCCTGCTTGCCGTACGAGCGCGCCTCGAGGCGCTCATCGCCACTCGCGCGGTCCGACTCGACCGCTTCACCTGCGGCTGATCCCAGCCGCTACGGGAGAAGGAGGCAAGGATGGCCCAGGCCATGACGAATCCGCGGTCGGAGCCGATCACCGATGCGATCCACAGCCCGTGGTTCGGCCGGGCGATGGCCGCCCTCCGCATCTACTTCGGTGTCGTCTACCTCCACAACGGCATCGCCAAGCTGCTGCCCCCAGTGCCGAACCTGTGGCCGGACACGCCCCTTGGGTTCGTGATCAATGCCGAAGGCAACCGGAGTGCACGCTCGATTCTCGAGTTCGAGGTCATTCGGAACCAGCACCCGATCGAACCCTACCGGGCGCTCGTCGAGAACGTGGTGTTGCCGAACTTCGGTTCGTTCGTGGTCGGGATCGGCGCGCTCGAGACGACGGTGGGCGTGCTCCTGATCGTTGGGTTCCTGACGCCGCTTGCCGCACTCATGGCCGCCGGCATGGCCTTCCACCTCCAGTTCGCGACCCTCTGGAACGACAAGTGGATCTATGAGTACTCGCTCACCTGGGTCCCGCTGCTGTGCCTCGCCGCATTCCGGGCCGGCCGCTGGCAGGGGCTGGACGCCCGCTTTGCGGCGACCCGGGCCAGATGGCTCGGGTGACGGATCGATTGCGGCCTGCCCGGACGTTCGTCACCGGCGGTGCGGGGTTCATCGGGGGCGAGTTGGTCGCCTCGCTCCTGGCGGACGGCGCCGAGGTGACGGTCTTCGACGACCTGTCGACCGCCGATCCGGACTGGTCGGCTCGTTTCACCCACGAGCCGCGCCTCACCTTCGTCCGCGGCGACGCCACCGATCCGGCCGCAATCGGCGCAGCCATGCCCGGCCACGACCGGGTCGTCCACCTGGCTTCCGGCACGGACATCGCGGGCGGCTTCGGGCATCCCGAGCGGGACTTCGCGAGCGGTGTCGTCGCGACGGAGGTCGTCTGTGAGGCAATGCGTCTAATCGACATCCGCGAGCACTGGTACGCATCGTCGGGTGTGGTCTACGGGCGGTCGCCCCGGATCCCGACCGCGGAGGGGGACGGCCCGTTGCTGCCTGAGTCGCACTACGCGGCGGCCAAGGTCGCCAGCGAAGCGATGATCTCCGGTTTCGCCCACCTCTATGGCTGGCGAGCGTTCGTGTTCCGGTTCGGCAACACGGTCGGTCCCCGCTCGAATCACGGGGTCGTGCACGACTTCGTGGTCAAGCTCCTGCGCGACCCGCGGAGACTGGAGATCCTGGGCGACGGGACCCAGGCCAAGCCGTATATCGCGGTCGGCGATCTCGTGGCCGGGATGCGGCATTCCGTCGCGACCGTCCCCCAGAGTTCGATGACGGTGGTCAACGTCGGTTCGGAGGGCACGCTTACGGTGCGCCGCGTTGCCGAGATCGTCATCGATGCGCTTGACCTTCCGCATGGATCGGTGGAGCTTGTCTTTACGGGCCGATCTGCCGTTGGCGGGGGTGGCGGGCCGGGGGACACCGCGCACGTCGAGTTCCACACGACCGCGCTGCGATCGCTGGGATGGCGCCCAGGCCTGACCTCCGACGAAGCCGTCCGCGACGCGGCCCTGGGCATCGC
>JBKKDW010000114.1:0-5855 GCA_046708025.1 Candidatus Limnocylindrales bacterium | reverse complement strand
TACACCGTGGACACGCTCGAGGCGCTCCGGGCCTCGCGCCTTGCGTCGGGCGCGACGGGCGAGCTGATCCTGATCCTGTCGAGCGAGGCATTCCTGGGCCTCGTTGGGTGGCGCGCCCCCCGGCGCGTCCTGGAGCTGGCCCGCCTCGCGATCGCCCCGCGCGACGGCTACCTGGACGCGAGTGCAACCTTCATGACCGAGCACTTCGCGGATCTGGCCGACCGCGTGATGTTCCTGGACGGACCCCGAATCCGGTTGTCCTCGTCAAGGCTGCGTGACGACGCGGCCGCCGGGCGCAGCCTCCGCTACCTGGTGCCTGATGCAGTCGCCGCCTACATCGGCGACCATGGCCTGTACCGGAAACCCTGGAGGAACGACCGTCGTGACTGATCCCACTCCGGCCGAGTCGCCGAACATGCCGCGTGCCGACGGTCTGCCCCAGCGTGGCGCGGAAGCGAATTCGACCGAGCGTCCCCCGCTCGAGCTCGCCCGGCGCATCGTGGAGCTGGCCGAGGACAAGAAGGCCGCTGACATCGTGCTCCTGGACCTGGCCGGCCTGACCACGATGGCCGACTACTTCATCATCTGCTCCGGTGGCTCCGAGCGGCAGCTGGAGGCGATCGCCAGCGGCATCATCGGCAGCCTGCGCGACGAGCGGGTCAAGCCGATCGGCCGCGAGGGAACGTCCGCGTCGCACTGGGTCCTGATCGACTTCGGATCGGCTATCGTCCACATCTTCACGCCGCCCGAACGCGACTATTACGGGCTGGAGAAGCACTGGTCGGAGGCCCGGACGATCCTGCGGGTCCAGTAGCCGCTAGCCGGGTCGTTAGGGCTGCGCGCCCACAAGCAGGTACGGGGTGGCGGAGTACCGTCGGGTCATGCCGGGCGTTGTCGGGCCGCTCGTAGCATCGCGCCATGTCAACCGTTCGAGACCGGTGTCCCACCTGCAGCCGGCGTCTGATCACGACCCGGTTCGACACCACGTTCCGCCTGCCCGATCGCAGCGAGCGGCTGTGCTTCGGCATCCCCGGCGGACTGTGCGAGGACTGCTCGCAGCTGTACATCGATCCCGACCTGATCGAGCTGCTCGACTTGGGCGAGGGCCGCTGTGTCTTTGCCATCGAGAGCGACCTCGTCCTCCAGGAGCAGGCCTGGTCCGCGGCCGACTGACCGTCAGGCGCGACCTCGCCCGTCGCGCGATACGTGATCGATCACCCATAGACTGAACGACAGGCGCCGCTGCACCTCGTCCTGCCCAAACCCGGGCGCACCCTTGACCATCGCATCGAGTTCGACGAGGCCATCCAGCGCGGCGGTCAGCTCGGCCGTCGTCCAGCGCCTCGCCTGGTCGGCAAGGGTCCTGGCCCGGAACTCGTTGTTGATCCCAATGGCCTTCGCCGCGGCGGGCAGCCGTTCGCCGCTCGCGAGCCGATCACCGAGCTCCAGCAGCTCGCGGACGCGCCGGTGGAGGACGGCCAGAAGGACCGGCTCGGGGGTGTTGTCGAGGAGCCGGTCAAGCAGCTCCAGGGCAGCCCCGGTTCCACGCTCGCCGATCGCATCGGTGAAGGCCCAGACGGAACCCGGGACGGCCTCGGCCACGAGCGCCTTGACATCGTCAGGCGTGACCGGGGCGCCCCCGCGGTAGAGGGCGAGCTTCTCGAGCTCCATCGACGCGACCCGCGTCAGGTGGCGTCGTTCGATGTCCTTCTCGGTCAGGAGCCCGCCGATTCGGTCCGCCAACGCCTTTGCCGTGCCACTTGCCAGCTGGACGTTGCGAAGCCTCGCCTCGGCCGCGATCCAGCCGGCGAGGGAGCCTGACGGCGATTGAAACTGCCGGATCGTGCCGCCGGCGGCAGTGACGGCATCGGCCAGCCGCTTCGAAGGCCCGCCCCCGGATCGCGTTGCGTCCAGGATGACGAGCCCGTTGCCCGGCGCGACAAGGGTCAGCGTGGCCAGAAACGCCGTGCGAAGTTCGATCGCCTGGACCAGTGGGCCCGGGTTGGTCACCACGGCCAGGGATCCACCACCGAACATGACCGGCGTAGCCACCCGCTCATTCAGGCTGGCGATCTGCGCGGCGGCCTGGTTTCGATCACCCCGCAGCATCCAACGCTCCGGACTGGAGCCGCTTGCCGCGCCGAGCGCGGCCTGGAGCTGCTCGATGCCGCGGGCTGCACCCAGCTCGTCGTCACCCCAGAAGTAGGCCAGCGGCGAGACGGTCACAACCGGATCGCCACGGGGCGGTCCAGGGCGCGACGCGCGGTCAGCCCGGCGGCTGAACCGTCGCCGTGGGGGAGCACGCGGGCCGGATCGTCGACCGGCAGCGCCTTGTCGATATCGTGCAGCAGCGCGGCCGACTCCACCAGCCGCCGGTCGACGGCGAGGACGCGGGCGTCGATGCGCATGGCCAGCCAGCCGGCCACCTCGGCCACGGGGCGCGAATGGCGCACCAGCCAGGGCGGGGGATCCAGGGAGAGCAGGAGGGCGGCGGCCTCCACCCGCCCGGGAACGGTCATCGAGGCGATGGTACCCGACGGTCGCGGCCCGGCCGGCGACTGCGTCGCCGCCGCCGTCCCGGCCGGCATCGGGGTCGCCGTCGACCCGTTCGCGTTCCGGGATGATCGCGGTCACGGGGACGGCGCAACGGAAGCGAGCCGCGGCCGGACCCGCCGACATCGCCCCTGCCGACGCTGCTGTTCTCGCCCTCCGCCCGTCCGCCCGCGAGCCTTCCGTGCGCACGGTCAGCTCGTCGGCACCGAATCCCACCACGACCGTCCCATCACGATCCGTCCGCAGGACCTGGGCGCCCACCCCGGCCAGCCGTTCGAGGGTGGCCCGGGTGGGATGGCCATACGGATTGCCGGCGCCAGCGGACGCCACCGCGATCCGCGGTCGGACGGCGGCCACGAAGGCCTCGGTCGTGGCCGTCCGGCTGCCGTGGTGCGCGACTTTGAGCAGGTCGACCGGCGCCAGTCCGCTAGCCAGCAGCTCCGGGTCGATCTCCTCCTCCACATCCCCCATCAGCAGGAACTGGCGAGTCCCGACCTGCCCGCGCAGGACCACGGACACGTTGTTGATCGCCGTCCCCCCATCGGGGGGCTCGGCCGGGACCGTGCCTCGAATGGGCCACAGGACGCGCAGGTCGATCTCGTCCACGGCCAACCGGTCGCCGGCAGCAATACTCGTCCAAACCGGCGCGCCGGACCCGGCCAGGTGTCGCAACCACGCCGCGTATCCGGGACCCGGTCCGCGCATGCCCGGCTCCAGGACGCGATCGACCTGATAGCGTTCGAGCAGCAAGGCCAGTCCCGCTACATGGTCCTCGTGGGGATGCGACAGGATCAGCATGTCGATCCGGCGATCCCATGGCGGAATCCGGAGATCGAGCGCGACCAGCAATTTATCGGGGTCGGGGCCGCCGTCGATCAGCAGTCGGCCGCCGCGCGATCCCTCGACCAGGACGGCATCGCCCTGGCCGACGTCCAGGATGGTCACCCTCGCGACGCCACTCGGTCGCGCCGCCACGACGCCACCGGTGACGATGACCGCGATCGAAAGCGCCAGGCTCGCCGCGCGCCGGCCTCTCCGGCTCGGGTCGGCATCGTGGGTGCGGCTCGATCTCGCCTTGCCGGCCATCGCTGGTCCAGCCAGTGACTTCGTGCTTGCCGACCGATTCGGGCGCCGACTACGCGTCCACCAGGTCAAGCCCCCCAGGCCGGCGACAAAGGTGGTCGCGGCAGCGACGTCCCACGGTGGATCCAGGGTCACGCTGGAAAACGGCATCGCGGCCGCGACCTGCACGATCGCCACGAGCAGTCGCAGGACGACCCAACCCGGCGCCGCCACCACGGCTCCAACGACTTCGGGCACGCCTGCCACGACGAGTGCACCGCCGGCGAGCGCGGCCAGGCCGACGGCCATGGCCGGTGCGACCAGCGGCACCACCGTGAGGTTGACCAGCGGAGAGAGGACCGCGAGCCGGCCGAACGAGACAAGCACGATCGGGAGCGTGGCCGCCTGGGCAGCCAGCGAGACCCCCAGGCTTTCCGCCAGCCAGCGCGGCATCCGGCCGCGTCCTCTCGCCTCGATCCACGTCGTCAGTGGCGTCGCCCAGGCGATCAGACCGGCTGTCGCCAGCGACGAAAGCTGAAACCCGGCGTCGGAGATCAACCCAGGATCGCTCAGCAGCAGCACCGTCGCGGCCCAGCCGAGGGCTGCCGCAGCCCGACCCGCCCGGCCGCTCTCGCGCGCCAGGAGGACGACCCCTGCCATCGCAGCTGCGCGAACGACCGCTGCCGACGCACCGGCAAACGCGACGTAGGCGACGATCGCAAGAATCGTCACCAGCGACCGGCGACGTCGCCCGAGCCGTCCGGCGAAGGCCGCAACGGCCGCCGCGACGATCGCGATATTCCAGCCCGAGATGGCCACCACGTGGCTGACCCCGGCGGTCGTGAACGAGCCCGCCAGGTCACGATCCACCCGGTCGCGCAGACCGATCAGGATACCCGCTGCCAGCCCCGCTTCCGGCTCGGGCAGGACGCGGGCGAGGGCATCGGCGGCGCCTCGACGGAGATCCTCCAGCCGTCGCTTGAGATCGATCGGCGCCGGCTCGATGTCGAGGGTCCGAGTGGTGAGGCTTCCGACCGCGCCGATCCGCTCCAGGTACGCTCCGTACGGCGAGTCCGGGCGCGGCCGAATGCTCCCGTCGACGACGACCCGATCGCCCGGGACGATGACCGGATAGCGGGGCAGCGAGGCGGCAACGAGGAAGGAGGGTTCGACGCCTGGCAGCGTCGCGAGCGTCGCCGATTGGTGGCCCTCGCGCGGCGAGCCGGTCGACATGACGGCCAGCGTCCACGGTCCGTTGCCGTCGGGCGGGATCCGCAGGTTCTCGGTGCCGGCGGGCAGCACGGCGAGGCGGGCCGCGATTAGCCCGGCGCCGATGATGATCGGCCAGACGCGCCGCACGCTCGCTCGGGGCGCGACCTCGCCGATGACCAGGAGAGCCGCCATCGCCAGGACGACGACCGCCGCCAGCTGGTTCGTCCCAACTTGCTCAGCAGCAAGCGCTGCGGCAATGGCGCCGACGGCCAGGCGGGCGCTTCGGCCCATCTCAGCGCACCGTCACGAGGTCCTTGAGCCGTTCGAAGGTCTTCTCGCCAACAAGCTTGCGCGTCCGCAGTTCCTGCACGTTCCTGAACAGCTCCTCGTCGCGCGAGGTCAGGATCTTGCCGGCCGTGACCGGTCCAATTCCGGGCAGTGCCTCGAGCTCGGCCGAGGTCGCCCGGTTCAGGTCCAACGGTCTGGCCGGATCGACGCGCGGCGGGCCGCCGGAACCCGGGGAACCGCCTGGCGTGGATCCGATTCCGGACAAGTCCTGGTCGTCGCGCGACGGCACCCGGACCTGGTCGCCATCGTGGAGTGGTGCCGCGAGATTGAGGCTGCGACTGGCCAGGTCGGCGTCCACGCGCGGGCCGTAACCGCCCGCTGCGGCGACGAGATCGCCAACTCGCGAGCCGGCGGGCAGGCGGAAGACGCCGGGATGCGTGACGGCACCGACGATCTCAACGACGAGTTCCGTCCCGCTCGATTCGACGGCCAACGACGGCGCCTCGGCGATGCCGGCATCCCTCGGTAGCAAGCTCAGCGGCGCCCCACCGTCGACGAGAATCGTCCCGCCCGTGCCCGCGCTGAACGCGAGCACGAAGGCGAGGATAGCTAGGACCGCCGCTCCGCCCACCATGAGCAATGTCGAGTGCGGGAACAATGAAGCCGGCGACGCTGGAGCGACTGCGCCGGTCGCCCGATCGGCCGGGTCTTCCAGCGCCCGCCAGGGCGTGGCGGTCGGA
>JBKKDW010000113.1:0-5883 GCA_046708025.1 Candidatus Limnocylindrales bacterium | reverse complement strand
CGCTGATGATGTCCGCCGTGGCGCCCTCGCCGCGCAGGTAGATGGCCGGGAACTTGACCGTCTTGCGCGAGCCGGTGTTGGCATCGATCCACTCGACGGTCGAGTTCTCGTAGGCATGGGCGCGCTTGGTGACGAGGTTGTAGACGTCGTTCGACCAGTTCTGGATCGTCGTGTAGCGCACCTTTGAGCTCGGCAGGGCGACGACCTCGACGACCGCGACGTGGAGCGACTCGGTCGCGTAGATCGGCGCCGTGCAGCCCTCGATGTAGTGGACCTTCGCGCCCTCGTCGACCACGATCAGGGTCCGCTCGAACTGCCCGGTGTTCTCGCCGTTGATCCGGAAGTAGGCCTGCAACGGGAGCGGAACCTCGACGCCCTTGGGGACGAACACGAACGAGCCGCCCGACCAGACCGCCGCGTTGAGCGCGGAGAACTTGTTGTCCTCGGCTGGCACGACCGTCCCGAAGTGCCTACGGAAGATGTCCGGGTACTCCTTGAGCGCCTGGTCCGTGCCCATGAACACGACGCCAAGTTTGGTCAGCTCTTCCTTGACCGAGTGATAGACGACCTCGCTGTCGTACTGGGCCCCGACGCCGGCCAGGAACTTGCGCTCCGCCTCTGGGATGCCGAGCCTCTCGAAGGTGGCCTTGATCTGGTCCGGGACGTCGTCCCACGACTTCTCTTCGCGCTCCGACGGCTTGCGGTAGTAGACGATCTTGTCGAAGTCGATCTTGTCCAGGCCGTCTGTCCACGTCGGAATCGGGCGCTTGAGGAAGTGCTCGTAGGCGCGCAGGCGGTACTGGAGCATCCAGTCCGGCTCCTGCTTGAAGCCGCTGATCTCCTCGACCGTGGCGCGGGTCAGGCCGCGCTTGGTCTCGCGGAGATAGGCGATGTCGTCGTGGAAGGCGAACTGGTCGCGCTGGTCGGTGACGATCTCGCGGGTGGCGGTCATCGGATCTCCGGTCGTTGCTTCGCGGCGGTGCCGTTGGGGCGCGATCTCGGGGCCCTCGGCAGCGGCCGTGGGAGCCTCCGTCTAATTCCGAGTCAGATTATCGGGATTAACCGCCGAAGCGTCAACGCTGCTTCCCCGGCCCGCAAGCATCCCGACGTCTGTGCGGATCATCCCGCCGCGTGACGGACAAGGCTGGTGATGCGGTGGCGGATCATCGGGAAGTCATGCACGCTCAGCGGCCCGACCGCTCGCGCAGGTAGAAGGTGGCGCCGGGCTCGAATGGCGTGGCGTTGATGCCCGTGTGGATCGTCGGTGCTGGTCAGACAGGGTTCTGCCGGGGCGCCTGCTCCAGCACGGAGCATGGGATGCTTCCCCAGCGCCCTCAGTCGGGCTGCTCGTCGAGGCCGTGGAGATCGCCGGAGCCGTGGAATTCGACCAGCGTCTCGCGCCGGCCACCGGCTCCTACCTGGCGTCCAGCGACCAGGGCGTGGCCGCTGATCGTGCGACCGTCGGCCGTCCGCCCGGCCAGCTCGCCCTCGTCGAGGACCGGTCCGGTCCGAGTCACAACGCGGGCGCTCCATTGGGCGTGCCCGGTCGCATCTTCCCAGCAGTCCATGGTCGCCGAGGGCAGGCTCGCGCCCGCAAAGGTCACATCGAGGAGGGCGAAGCGCTGGTGCCGTTTGGCCACCTGTGCACCATAGCAGGGTGGACGGGGCGGTCCCTCACAAGGGCGCCCGGACAGCGAGGATGAGCGGACTTGACCCTCAACGGACAATGAGGTGGTCACCGTCTCGCGCGACGTCCGCGGATTGGCGGCTCGGCGAGGAGAACCACGTGTTCGCATCGAACCTGTTCCCATCAAGCGCGATCCGACCTGCTTCACCCTCAGCACGCTGCACGTGTGAGCACTGGGTGCACTGCGCCTGCGCGTGCCATGGGCGTCATTGCGACCCGACCGAGAACGCCTGCGACATTGCCTACGTGACGGACGAAGGGGGCCTCACGCGATGGGGCTGCGCGGTCTGCACGCCGGGCGAGGGGGCGCCGCACTACCTCGGCTGCGACCTGATCGGATGGAGCGTGTCGATCGTCCCGCCGGAGCGCTGATCGCGGATGAAAGCGCCGATCGCCAAGCGGCGCGAAAGGGGTATCGGTGGCCAAGATCCATTACGAAGCCGATGGAATGGTTCCGCCCGAGCGATTCATCGCGGCGCTGACCGACTTCAGTCAGCGGCGGCCGGAACTGTGGCCGAACCTCGACACCAGGTATTTCCGCCTGCACGAGCTTGGCGACACCTGGGCCGTGGTGACCGAGGGCACCGACCTCCTCGGCGGGATCTGGGCGCGCGAGCGCTACGACTGGTCGGAGCCCGGACACGTCCAGCTGCGGCTCGTGGAGTCACCACACTTCAAGTCGGGCACGACGATCGACTACCGGGTGACGCCGAGGGCGGACGGAGGCCACTACGTGGACGTCGTGTTCGAACGCATCGCGACGAGCATGCGCGGCCGCCTCGTCGGGGTCATCCTGCAGATCATCGGCAGACGGCGATTCGCCAACGATCTGCGAACGACCCTCGGTCGGCTGGCCTCCGCCCCACCCTGACCGGCCCTTCAGCCGGGGAGGCGCTCCGGACGACCGAACAGGTATCCCTGGGCGAGGTCCACGCCCAGGTCGCGCAGCACGTTCGCCTCCTCCTCGGTTTCGACCCCCTCGGCCACCAGGCGGCAGCCGGCGCGCAAGGCGTAGTACTGCATCCCGGCGGCCATCGCCTGCCGAAGGTCGTCGCCGTCGATCCCGCGGACCAGGCTGATGTCGAGCTTGGCGAAGGCCGGCCGAAGTTCCAGGATGTGGCGCAGGCTGGCGTATCCGGCCCCCGCATCGTCGACCGCGATCTGGACCTGCCCCAGGCTCTCGATGGCGTCCCGAAGGGGGGCGTAGTCGATGATTCGAACGTGCTCGGTCAGTTCCAGGACGATCGGGCGATCGGCGCCGTCCAGGTGGCCCCGCAACAGGTCGCGTGAGGCCAGCGCGACCGCCGGCGACACGTTGAGCGACAGGAACGCGTCCGCCGGCAACTTGGTAGCCTCGGCCAGGGCGGTCTCGATGGCGGCGAGCTCGTAGTCATCGCCCAGGCCGAGCCGGGCCGCATCGGCGAAGCGGACGTCGGGGGCCGTCCCGTCGTGGAACCGGGTCAGGGCTTCGTAGCCCACAACGCGCCGGGTTTCCAGTTCCACGATGGGCTGGAAGACGGCATGGAAGGCCCGCGCCTGGAGGTCATGGCGGAGGCGTGCCTGGTCGGCGTCCGTCCCGCGACGGTCTGCGATGGCCGCGCCCGCGACCGCGGTCAGGATGCTGGCGTAGTCGATAGCGGCTGCCATCACCTTCGCCGGTCGGTCGTGGAACGAGCCCGGCATTTCGCCCGCCGTCCCAATGATGAGCATCCCGACCAGGGTCTCGCCCGAGTAGATCGGTGCCCCGGCCACGTGGCCGGGACCTGAGTCCCAGGGCAGCCCGTTCTCGTCGCCCGGCTGGCCCGGCTCGTGGTCGAGTCCATCCACCCACGGACCTTGTCGTGCCCTCGACACCAGTGGCTCGGCTCGCCAGCTGGGCAGTGCCGGACCTCCCCGAACGGCGCCCGAGACACGGCTGTAGGTCGCCAGGGGTTGGAGGCCGTCGCCGGCGGTCAACTGGAGAACCTCGATGACCCGGCAGTCCGTTCGCAGCGCGAGTTCGTCCACGACGGCCGCCGCCACAGCCTCGGGGTCAGTCGAGAGCGCCGCCTGGCCGAGTGCTCCGACGATGCTGGTACGCACTCGGAGCTCCTCCTGGACCAACCCGGACCAGGCCACCCGGCTGCGCAGGTGCGCGCGAACGCGGGCTACCAGTTCGTCGAGGCGGATCGGCTTCGCCACGAAATCGTCTGCGCCGGCTCCCAACCCATCGATGACGCTCTGGCTGGTCCCCGAACCGGTCATGAGCAGAATCGGCAGGGTCAGGGTTTCCGGCCGCATCCGCAGGGCGCGCACCACGTCGATCCCGGTCATCGCCGGGAGGCCCATCATGTCCAGAATCACGACATCGACGGGCTGGGTCTCCACGATCTCGATGGCAGCCTCGCCATTGGCGGCCTCGAGGGGGTCGAACCCGCCGCGGCGCAGTCCCAGCGCGATCAAGCGCCGGATTTCCTCGTCGTTGTCGACGACCAGCACGCTCCCGGCCGCACTGCCTGGCTGGATCATAGCCCGTCGAACCCGGGGGCCGAACGTTGCTCGGCGGCGCGGGCCACGGCTGCCAGCAACTCGTCCGATGCGACCGGTTTCGACAGGAAGATGCCGCCCCGACTCACGATGCCCTTGACATCGAGTGTCCCGGCGGTATGGCCGGATAGCAGGACCAAGCCGGCCCCGGGCAAGCTGTCCAGGACGGCCGGTGATCCGCCGGGGTGTGCCCGGCCCCCCGGCGCGGTGGCGGCACTCCCGGTGATGGGAGACTGCGTCATCATCGATTCCTCCCCAGACCGATGCGTGCCCGGTCCAAGGCTGCGCGTTTGGTGACATTTTGGCAAGGACCGGCCGTGGCCCAGGCCGAACCCGGCCCCAGGCGCCGCACCCCGCCGGGTGACCCGTC
This sequence comes from Candidatus Limnocylindrales bacterium, assembly GCA_046708025.1. GTDB lineage: Bacteria > Chloroflexota > Limnocylindria > Limnocylindrales > CSP1-4 > SPCO01. The sequence continues at coordinate 1,300 of JBKKDW010000113.1, read as the reverse complement.
CAGCGGTCCCGTACCATCGCTGCGGTGACCTCCCCGTACCAGCTGGACCGGGCGACGGCGCGCCGATTCCTGGCAGCGCGCCACATGCTCCGGCCGCCCCGCGCGCTGCCCGCCGAACCGGAGTCGGTCATGCGCGTCGTGGATCGCCTCGGCTCGCTCCAGTTCGATCCGCTCGACGTGACCGGGCGAAATCACGACGTGGTCCTGGCGGCCCGGATCGGAGGTTACCGGCGAGCCTGGACTGACGGCCTGCTGTACACCGAGCGACGCCTGTTCGAGGCCTACAACAAGGGCCTCTCGCTGCTGCCCACAAAGGAGCTGCCGTGGTACCGGGTCAGCTGGGACCTCAAGCAACGGGGCCACGGCGCGGCGGCCTTCATCGATCACGCCGAGCTGGTCGACGAACTGCTCGAACGGATCCGGCGCGACGGTCCACTGTCCTCGACCGACGTCGAGCCGCGCGCCGCCATCGACTGGTACTGGCGGCCGACCAACCAGGTCCGGGCGATCCTCGAGGCCCTGGCCGAAGCCGGGATCCTGGGCCTCGCCCGGCGCGACGGCAACCGCCGGGTCTACGACCTGATCGAGCGTCTCTTCCCGCCGGATCTGCTGGCCGAGCGGCCGGTCGAGCGCGACCAACGCCGTCACAAGCTGCTGTCGCGCTATCGCGCCCACGGCCTGCTTGGCCGAGCCGGCAGTGCGGAGCTGTGGCTCGGAACGGGGCCCGCCGGACGGGCCGGACGGGCGTGGACTGGCCCGGAGACTCCCACCCGAGTAGCGCTGTTGTCTGAGCTGATCGAGGCCGGGTCGCTCGTGCCGGTGGCGATCGAAGGGGTCCGCGGAGAGCGCTTCGCCGTCGCCAACGAGCTCGACCTTCTTGCGGCGGCTGCAGACCACGCTACCCGGACGGAGGCCGCCGATGGCGTCGCCTTCCTGGCCCCGCTTGACCCGTTCGTCTGGGATCGCGACTTCCTGCGGGCACTCTACGGCTTCGACTACGTCTGGGAGGTCTACGTGCCGGCCGCCCGGCGACGCTGGGGCTACTACGTCCTGCCGCTGCTCTACGGGGATCGCCTGGTTGGTCGGATCGAGCCGCGGATCGACCGCCGAGCGGGCACCCTGCGCGTGGTTGGACTGTGGTGGGAGGACGGCTTCGCGCCGCTCGGTGCAGAAGGCTTCGTCGATGCGCTGGTGGATGCGCTGGAGGCGCACGCTCGGTTCAACGACGCCACCCGCATCGCACTGCCTCGGACGGCGGCTCATCGCCCGCTGTCCGCGGCGATCCGGAGCCGGCTGGGAC
>JBKKDW010000112.1:0-2723 GCA_046708025.1 Candidatus Limnocylindrales bacterium | reverse complement strand
CCGATTCGGCGTTGGTCAGCGTACTCCTCCACGGATCGCCCGCGTCCGCGGGGCCACGAGCCTGGCGCGCCGCGACCACGCGCCAACTCAGGAGGACCCGCGCGACCGCGACACGATGGCAACATCGCATCGGTTCCGGGAGGCATCGCTCCGAGGGACGCGATGACATAGCGTGGCGCGCCACAAGGGTCGTCGAGCGCAGCCCTTTGGAGTGCCGTCGCCCGGCCCCCGGCACCGCGTGAGCAGCCTGCAATACTGAAGGGCATGGGCGACCCGGCGGCTTCGACTGTCACACTGCTGCTTCTCGAAGGGGATCGAGAAGGCGCGATCGTCGATGAGGCCCGCCCGGGACGCCCGCCGACGTATGGACGGGACGAGCGCGATCGGGTCATCGCCCTGACCCTCGAGCCACCGTCCGACGGGACGACCCACCGGAGCGTGCGCCGGATGGCGGACCGGCTGACGATGAGCGAGACGACCGTCTGGCGGATCTGGCAGACCGTCGGTCTCAAGCCCCACCGGACCGAGACGTTCAAGTTCAGCACCGACCCCGACCTCGAGGCCAAGATCCGCGACGTGGTCGGGCTGTACCTCGCCCCGCCCGAGCGGGCGATCGTCCTCTCCCTCGACGAGAAGACCCAGATCCAGGCGCTCGATCGGACCGCGCCAATGCTGCCGCTCCGGCCCGGCCAGGTCGAGCGCCACACCCATGACTACAAGCGCAACGGCACCACGAGCCTGTTCGCCGCGCTCGAGGTCGCCACCGGCAGGGTCACCACCGAGGCCCGGGCTCGCCATACCGGGGCGGACTTCCTGGCCTTCCTCCGACATGTCGAGCGGGCGTACCCCAGCGGCGAGCTCCATGTCATCCTCGACAACGTGTCCACCCACAAGACGCCCGATGTCCGGGCCTGGCTCGAGCGTCATCCCCGGATCACCTTCCACTTCACCCCGACCTCGGCGTCGTGGATGAACCAGATCGAGACGTGGTTCGGGATCCTCACCCGTGGAGCACTCCGCCGGGGCAGCGTCGGTTCGGTCAAGGAACTCATCGCCAAGATCGAGTTGTTCACCGCCCACTGGAACGCTGGGTCCAGCCCGTTCGCCTGGGTCAAGACCGCCGACGAGATCCTCGCCAAGGCGGTCCGGAAGCGCCCAGCCATTTCCGAATCACGACACTAGGGCGTCGGGCAGTCCGCCCCGGGCTCCCAGTGATCCATGGTCGATACCTGGAGCGGCGCGTTCTTGTCCGACCCCTCCCCGCGGCCGAGCGTTGCATTGAACGTGCGGAACGTCTCGACGAGCTCGAACTGCACGCCGCCACCGTCTTCGATGGTCAGGGTGGCGGTGCCGCGAACCGTGCCGGTCAGCTTGACCGTGCCCGCCGGCGTCGGCATCGTCGCCTTGTCGGAGTACCTGTACGTACCACGAAGGGTTTGTGGGTCGATCGTGATGACCCAATGCTGGATGCCCTTCTGGGCACCGAACGTGTATGTCCCATCGACGATCCACTCACCTCCGACCCCACCGCACTTCTTGCCTCGTTGACTGCCGGTGGGCGACGCCACATCGAGCGTCCAGCCATCCAGTGCGGTGGTGAACGTGACGGCGAGCGTGCCGATCCCTCGATTCGACGTGCTGGTCATGGTGATGGTCCCGCTCTTGTCCTTCTGTGGCGCTGCGGTGAAGCTGTAGAGCACCGGCGGCCGGTGCGGGTCGTCCATCGGCTCGGCGGAGCGCTCGCCCGAGAACGACGCCACGATCGGCTTGTCGAGGTTGCGCTGCTCGATCTTGTGGAACGGCGTCGCCTCGAACTGGACGAGCGCGCTCGTCTTGACCGTCCGACTCTGTTCGGTCGCATGGATCTCGACGCACGCCCCGCCGCGCCAGCGTTTCTGGGCCTTGTCACCCATCAGCCATCCCGCGAGGCCGATGCTCTCGAAGGTCCGGCGGTAGCGCTGGTTGACCTGCTGGTCGTCCAGGTTGCCGTCGGACTCGGTAGCGCCGCGGAGGGAGGATTCGTCAGGGGTGAGGGATGCGTCCGGACCGACCGTGAGGCGGCCCCCGACCGTCGTCGTGGACGTCTGGGTCGCGCCGCCTTCGGTCGTCGTATCGCCGGTCGTCCCGTCGGCGTCGATGGTGGTCAGTGTCGCCGACTCGTCCACGGTCCCCACGACATCGGCCTCCACCGTGATCGCGGCCGCCGAACCGCCGGCGGCGGCGTCGACGGTGAGCCTGACGTGGCCGCGGACCTTGCCGTCCGCGTCTGGGCACTCGTCGAGTTCGATGCGACCTGTCGTGCGGAAACTCGCCGTTCGGAGCTGCTGCCCGGAGGCGGCATCGAACACCGAGACCTGCACGCCGAATTCCACGTCGGCCACGATGCGACCCTGGCCCGTCGGGGCTGCCAGGTGGCCCGTGATCGTCGCCACCGTCCGCTCCCCGTTCTCGGTGCGCTCGGAGGTCGACTCGGTCGTCAGGCCGTCGCCCGACAGCCCGGTCGGCCCGGACCCCTCGGTCGCGATGACCACGCCAAGGGTGAGTCCGATCGCAAGGCCCGTCGCGCCTTCCGCCACCATCGGACCCGCAGCGAGCCCGTCGGCGGCTGCGAGCTTCGGCGATCCGTAGGCGACGCTCGCATCGGCCGCCGCGTCCGCCATCGCATCGCGCAGCGCGGCCTCGGCCCATGCCCAACGCTCGGCGCCCAGGTCGGCCACCAGGCC
>JBKKDW010000111.1:0-14511 GCA_046708025.1 Candidatus Limnocylindrales bacterium | reverse complement strand
CCGCGACCGGCGCAGCGCCCCTCGAACGGGCCGCGGCATCCTGACCGGCAGCCGCAGCCGTTTCGTGGCCCGCGGCGGGCGGCCGGGCCCGGGCTGGTCCTTCCGGGCGAGCGACTCACCCGGAAGGGTGGCTGATCCGCTCAGGGAAACCTAAGCGTCCGGAGCAAATCCGGGAAGTCGTCGGTCAGGACCGGCCCGGGCACCGGCCTGGACCAGCCCAGCCGCGAGAAGCGGTCGATGTCGTCGGACGGGCCGGCCACAACCCAGATTGACGGTCGAGCGGCGAGCCCTTCGGGGGTGGGAGGATCCGGGACGTAGCGCTCGCTGAGCGTGTCCAGCCCGATTGACCGCGCGGTCGAGCCGACTGCCGGATCCAGGTCGTAGTACCGATTCGACAGGTGGAAGGCGAGCACACCGCCCGGTCGGAGCGTTCGCAGGTAAATCTGCATCGCCTCGCGAGTGAGTAGATGCGACGGCACGGCGTCCGACGAGAATGCGTCGAGGATGAGCAGGTCGAGCGACCCTGCCGGCTGGTCGATCAGCGACAGGCGTGCGTCCCCGAGGATCACCGTCGGCGCGGTCGGCGCATCGGCGAGATACGTGAAATAGCGCGTGTCCCAGGCCAGATCGATCACCGCCTGGTCGATCTCATAGAACGTGACCGAGTCGCCGCGGCGAGCGTAGGCGGCTGCCGTTCCGACTCCCAGCCCGACCGCACCGATCGCGGCCCCGTCCGGGCGTCGTTCCTGGACGTCGGCAATGACCTGGCCAAGCGGACCCGCCTCCACGTAATAGGTCGTCGGTCGGGTCCGGCGCTGGTCGACGAATTGCAGCCCGTGCAGGGTCGTCCCGGAAAACTCCGAGCGGGCCAGCCCGAAGTACGAGGTGCGGACGTCGATCACCCCAAAGAACGTGCGCACCTGGATGAGCGGGTCGGGCCAGTTCGCGAACAGGACGGCGACGATCGCGACGGCCGTCCCGACGGCGAGGATCCGCGGCGACCGAGCTACCGCGATGACCGCCCCGCCGACCGCGAAGATGAGCCCGATCGAACCGACCGACGACGGGTCGTCGAGGGCGACGAGGAGCAGCAGCAGGGCCCCAAACGCTGCGTATGGCACTAGGCGGATGGCCGCGAGCCGGATGTCTTTCGAGAGGTTGGCCGCGCCCGGCTCGAGCTCACTACGAGGGATCAGCGCGAGGGCAACAAGCCCGGCCACGAGGAGCACTGGGTACTCGTAGATGGCGTTGAAGACGAGCGGTGCGACGAGGGCCACGAACGCGGTCGCCAGCAACCCGCCCGCTGACAGGACGAGGTAGAACCGGGTCAGATGGGCCTCGTCGGGTCGGTCCATGGCCAGGCGTCCATGGAGCGCGATTGCCAGGACGGCATATGACCCGAGCAGGAACATCAGCAGCACCACGACCGGCCAGCCGCCAGGCACGACAAAGGAGACCCACATCAGGGTCGCCGCCGCGGGGACCAGCCGCTCGACGGTGGGCAGGATCCGGCGGCCCCGCTCGGAGAATGCGACGACCAGGCTCAACAGATAGATGGCCAGTGGCCCGACCCACAGCAATGGCGCCGACACGAGGTCCACCGCGAGATGGGTCGTGGTCGCCGAGAGCAGGCCGGCCGGGATGGCTGCCGCCAACAGCCACAGCACCTGGCGTCGAACCGAGAGTGGCGACGCCGCCGCGACCGCCGGGCGATCGAGCCTGGGCGGGGTCTGCCGGCCGGCCACCACGATTGCAGCCAGGGCGATCGCCAGGCCGGCCAGGGCTGCCACGATCAGCACCCGCTGGGCCGATAGCGAGACCGTGGGCTCGATAGCGAGAGGGTAGGCGAGGAGGCCGGCCAGGCTCGCTGCATTCGAGGCCGCGTACAGCCACCAGGGATCACCGCCGCGCCCGGCAAACCAGGCGGACAGGAGCGGGCCTGTGGTCGTCAGCAGGAAGATCGAGGGCCCGGCTGTCAGTCCGAGCACCAGCAGGACGTTGAGGCTCTCCGGCATGCCGGGGCTGCGCAGCCCACCTAGCTCGGTCGGGCCCGCGATCGTCGCGATGACGACCAGAACGGCCAGGGCCAGGTGGACCACGCCTCCGCTTCGCTGGCCCAGGCGGGTGACCGCGAGATGGGCGTACAGGTAGCCCAGGAACAGGACCCCGGTGAAGAAGCACAGGGCCGTGGTCCAAACCGCCGGTGCCCCCCCGAAGACGGGCAGCACGCGGCGACCGGCAAGGAGCTCGACCGAGAAGAGCAGGAACGCCGACAGCGCGATCGCGACGATGAACAGTCGACGCCCCTTGACGGCTGAAGCGGGCGGCGCCGGAGCGATCGCGGCGGCCGTGGTACCGGCGCCCGCAGCGGCCCGGCGGCGGCGTCTGCTCATCGCCCGCGATGGTACGCGAGGTCCGGGTAGGTGGTCGGTGCTACGCTCCTCATGGCGCGCGGGAGTAGCTCAGTTGGCAGAGCGGCAGCCTTCCAAGCTGCATGTCGCGAGTTCGAACCTCGTCTCCCGCTCCATCACCGGCGCGTCGAGCAGAGATCGGGCTCGTTGAGCGTTGGGACCATCGGGTGGTACTCCCGGACATGGCCAACGACCATGATCCCGCGTGATGCGATCGCTTCCTGCTCTCGGACCTGCGCAACGCCGCCTGTTCGGCGACGCGCATGTGCTCCTCGGGACTGCCGTCGCCATCTCCGCGACCATCACAGAGGCGGCCATCTCGCCGTTGGCAGCGGTACCGGTGGCCCTCGCCGGACTCGGCTATGTCGCCGTCCAGCTGATTCTCGCGGCGCAGCGGCGACGACTGCAGAACTCGACGGCGCGCTTGCTGGGTGCGCTCGTTTTCCTGTTCGTGGTCGCGCTCATGGTTGGACCGGGGCGGGCACTTACCCTCGCCTTGCTCAATCTGCCGATCGTGGCCATGGCCGCAGCCTATGGCCGGCGCGAGGCGATCATCGTCGCGGCGGCTGCGATCGGGCTGGCTCTCGCACCGGGGGCCCTCGGATACGAACAGCCGCCGTTGATGCTGGCGCGAATCTCCGCGTTCGTCGCGACGATGGTGCTCCTGATCATCGGCACGCGCCGGACCGTTGGTGCCCTGGAGGCGACCGTGCGCCGAGCTCGGGTGTCGATGTCCCGGGAGCGCCGGCGCGCTCGGCAGATGGCCGGCGTGGAGGCCGTCGGCCGGATCCTGGCCAGCGACCCGTCCCCAGACTCGCTGAACCAGGTGATGGACCTGCTGGTGCTGCGATTCGGATATACCCACGTATCGATCTATCTCAAGGCCGATGATGGATCGCTCGTCCTTGGCGCGCAGCGCGGCTACGACCAGGTCCTGGACCGGTTCGACGGGACGACCGGGATCGTCGGTCGGGTCATGCGCACGGGGGAGGTTCAGCTGATCCGCGACGTAACTCTCGACCCGGAGTATCGCAGTGCCAACGACGACATCCGCAGCGAGATCAGTGCCCCGTTGTTCGCCGCCGGTGACCTTATCGGCGTCCTCAATCTCGAAGATCTCCGGGTCGGTGGTCTCGACGAGACCGACCGATCGACAATCGTCCTCGTCGCCGAGCGACTGGCCGGCGCTATCGCCCTCGGTCGTGACCGTCAGGCGCTCACAGAGCGGGCGGCGCGGTTCGCGGCGTTGGCCGAATTCGCCGGACGGATCAACGCCTCGCTCGATCCGCACCAGCTCTACCCGCTCATCTGCGACGCCGTCTCAGCCGTGATCCCGAGCGACACCGTGGTCCTGACTCTCCTGGACGAGGGTACCGATGACTACCGCATCGCCGCCATGACCGGCCCGGACCAGCGCTATGTCGGGGTGCGTATCCCCGAAGGGGAGGGGATGGCTGGCATCGCGATCGCCGAGCGTCGGCTCGTCGTCGACGATCACCTCGACCGTGACCGCTTTCCCAGCACGATGCGGACCGCGCCGGGCGACGATGCCGTGGCCATCCTGGCCGTCCCGATCATGCGCGACAACGACGTGCTCGGCGCTATGAGCCTCGTCCGCCGAGACCTCTCCCAGCCGTATTCCGCGCTCAACATCGAGGTCGCCCCGATCCTCGCTGCACTGGTCGCGCTCGCCATCGCCAATGCCGTGCTCCACGCCCAGGTTGCCGACGCCGCGATCCGTGACGCCCTGACCGGCCTGGCAAACCGGCGCCACCTGGACGCCTCGATGGAGCGGCTCGAGGCGGCTCGCGAGCGGCTCGAACCGGAAGATCGCCGGCCGCTTTCGGCCATCCTGTTCGATCTGGACCACTTCGGGGCGTTCAACAAGCGTCACGGGCATCGCGTTGGCGATGCCGTGCTGCGAACGTTCGGTGCTGTGCTGGCCGGCCGATTTCGAGCCAGCGACATCGTCGCCCGGTACGGCGGTGAGGAGTTCCTGGTCGTGCTGGATGGCGCAAGCCTTGACGAGGCGCGCCGTGCGGCCGAGGGCGTTCGGGCCGCTTTCGAGGCAGCGACTATCGCTAGCCCCGGTGGTCCCTTGAACGCCACCGTGTCGGCCGGTTGCAGCGCGCTTGGGCCGAACGTGTTGTCCGTTGGATCGCTGTTCGAGATCGCGGACGTGGCACTCCAGATGGCCAAGCGCGGCGGACGGAACAAGGTCGTCGCCGCCTGATCCGAGCGGGCGCGTCGATCGATTTTCGGTACTTGACGGTCGCGGCGGCGCTGGGTAGAGTCCGCTCGACAAGCGTCCTTGCATCGCTTGGTCATGCTCTCTTGCGATACAGGAGACTCGCCCGATGGACCTTGGAGCCCTGTCCAGTGGACTGCTGACCGGCTTGCGCGAAGGCGTCGAAGCCGCGCTCATCGTCAGCATCATCTGCGCCTACCTGGCCAGGACCGGTAATCGCCGGCATTTCCCCACCGTCTTCCTCGGGGTCGGCCTCGCCGTGGGCCTCAGTGCGGTCCTCGGCATCGCCCTGTTCGTGACGGTCGGCAGCTTCGAGAAGCCGTATGAACAACTCTTCGAGGGCGCCACGATGCTGCTCGCCGCTGGCGTCGTGACCTGGATGCTGTTCTGGATGCGCCGGCAGGCGGCGAGCATCAAGGGCGAGCTGCAGGCTGCCGTGGACCGGGCGCTCGATGAAGGATCGGCTCGAGCCCTGGGGCTGCTGGCGTTCATCGCGGTCATTCGCGAGGGGATCGAGACGGCGCTCTTCCTGACCGGGCAGGCTTCGTCGGCCGCCGATGGCGCCGGCTCCGTCGTGCTCGGTGCCCTGGTCGGGCTCGCGATCGCGCTGCTCCTGGGCGCCGGCCTCTACCAGGGCTCACGACGGCTCAACCTGGCGGCGTTCTTTCGGTGGACCGGGATTGCGCTCGTGTTCATTGCCGCCGGCCTGCTGAGCTACGCGATGCACGAGTTCATCGAGATCGGGCTGATCCCGTTCGGTACCCAGACGCTCTTTGATCTGAGCGCGATCCTGCCTCACGATGCGGCGTCCGGAAACCTGCTCGGGCAGTTGCTGCGGGCGTTGTTCGGGTACTCGGCGACGCCCGAAGCGACCACGTTCGGGGTCTGGCTGGGCTACCTGGTCGTGGTCCTGACCCTGTACCTGCGCCCGATCGCGCGCCTCCCTGCTCGGTCCGATAGCTCGACTGTGCCAGCCAACAGCTAAGGCAGGATCGCACCCAGGTCCGGCAGCCCGCCGTCAAGGCCCAGCAGGAAGATCGAGCCAACAAGCAGGCTGAACACGCCGGCGACCGCGCCGAAGGCGACGTACACCCGCTCGCGTGCCTGGCTCGACTCGAAGCCGACCGAGCTGATCAGGACGATCGCGAAGTTCGAGATCAGCAGGCCGAGCACGAACGCGAGCAACATCGGCATGCCCAGGCCGGCACTGGATGCACCACCGACGGCCGCGATCAGCAGGACCTGGCTGCCCGTCTCGGCACCGATCCCGTGGATCATCCCGACGCCGAACGCGGTGCGCGTGCCGTACGAGCTCATCTCGAGCGGTTCGACGTGCTCGTGACCGTGCAGCCGGGCCTGGAACCGCCGCCAGCCGTACCGGACGCCATCGAACACGAGCATCCAGCGGCTTCGCAACCGGAACCTCTCGCCGGCCCGCGCGTAGCGATAGATCGAATACATGACCCACAGGCCAAGTGCGACGAGGGTGACCCCCACGATCCGCCCCATCAGCGGATCCAGCCAGTCCGGGAGGAGGGCCCCGAACGTAAGCGCGGCGATCCCCAGCGCGATCACCACCAGGCCGTGACCGAGGGCATACAGCGTTCCCAGCCGGATCGCGTCGGCCTGGCCCGAGAGGACGCCTCCCCTGCCCGGGCCCGGTCTCGCGGTCAGCGCGGGCGCGAGGGTCGCGGCGCCGGGTCCCGCGTCGTGGGCGCGGACCTCGAGTTCACCACCGTGCGCGTGGCTGTGCCCCGCGACCGACTGGTGCTGCTCGGAATGGGCCGCCTCGGCCATACGGGCCGAGGACGTGGTGCTGGTGATGTCGGTGATCGCCGCGATGTGGTCCCAGTCAATCCCGTGGCGGATGCCCAGGAACAGGCCGGTGACCAGGACGCCGATACCCACCGCGGCCGGTGCACTCGTCGCGGCGATGAGGGAATCGATCAAGGCAGTCCTCGCAAGGGCGTACGGCGAGCGCAGGGGACGCTCAGCGTAACTCGCGCCAGCTCGTGTTGCAAGAAGTGGCAAGTGCTCCTGATTGCGCTTGCCGATGTATGCTTCGCGCGATGTCCCCCAACGGTTCAATAGGTGCCCTGCGCTCGGCAGACTGGTCGAACGTCCGCGATCGGTTGCGAGCCAGCGGCCTACGCTGGACGCCCCAGCGTCGGACCCTCATCGAGGTCCTGTCGCGGGCGGACGGTCACGTCACCGGAGCCGAGCTCATCGAGCGCTGCCGGGAAGTGGACCCCGGGACCATCCCTTCGACCGTCTACCGGACGCTGGACGTCCTGGAGGACCTGGGCGTTCTCAGCCACAGCCACCGGGCGGACGGGCGCGAGGAATTCCACGTCCAGCCGGTTGCCGCCCATGGCCACCTCCACTGCACATCGTGCGGGACGACGTGGGAGGTACTGGCCGACGAGGCCGCCGCCGTGGTCGACTCGATGCAGCGCAGCCGCGGCTTCGCGGTTGACCTGGGCCATCTCTCGATCGCTGGCGAGTGCGCCGGCTGTTCAAGCATTCCGGCCCGCTGACAGCCCGGCCAGCGTCAGTCGGCGGTCGGTACGCCCATGATGTTGAACCCGCCGTCGACGTAGATCGTCTCGCCCGTCACCGCGCTCGCCAGATCCGAGGCCAGGTAGACCGCGCTGCGCCCGACGTCCTCGGGGGTGATGTTGGCCCGTAGCGGCGCAGCATCGGCGAAGGCTCGATACATGCCCTTGAAGCCGGCGATCCCCGACGCGGCGAGCGTCCGGACAGGGCCGGCGCTGATGGCATTGACGCGCACGCCGTCTGGCCCGAGGTCCGCGGCCAGGTAACGCACCGATGCCTCGAGGGCGGCCTTGGCCACCCCCATCACGTTGTAGTTGGCCACCACTTTCTCGGCGCCGTAGTAGGACAGGGTCAGGATGGACGAGCCGCGTCGCAGGAGCGGTCGGGCCTCGCGCGCGAGGGCCACCAGCGAATAGGCAGAGACGTCGAGGGCCACCGCGAATCCCTCCCGCGAGGTGTCCACGAATCCACCTTCGAGGTCCTCGCGCCGAGCGAAGGCGAGAGCGTGGACCAGGATGTCGAGCGAATCGTGGGTCTCCGCCCAGCGCGCGAAGACCGTCCGGATCTGTTCGTCGGACTGGACGTCGCACGGCTCCACGAAGGTTGAACCGATCGAGTCGGCGAGCGGTCGGACGCGCCGCTCGAGCAGGCTCTCGATCGAGGAGAAGCCCACCTCGGCGCCCTCGGCGTGGAGCGCCCGGGCGATGCCCCAGGCGATCGAGTGGTCGTTGGCGACGCCGAAGATCAGCGCGTTCCTGCCGTCGAGCAGCCCCATCGATCTCCTCCCTTCGGTCGGTTCCGGCAGCATACGCGCGCGACCGGTCTACGCTACGCCGATGCGAACGATCGACCCGGCAATGCTGCGCGATGCCCTCCGCGGTGTGCGCGCGCTGCTGCTCGACCTGGACGGGGTGATCGTGGTGGCCGGGGCCGCCGTGCCCGGCTCGGTCGAGGCCATCGTCGAACTCGAGCGCCGCGGCACGCCCTACCGGATCGTCACCAACACCTCGCTGGTCAGCCGGGCCACCCTGGCGCGCTACGCGTCGACCCTTGGCAACGACGTCGCGCCCGAACGATTCCAGTCGGCCCTTTCGGCGTCGGCCGACTTCGCCGCACGCGCGTTCGCGGGGCAGCCGTTGTACGTCATCGCGTCGGCCGATGCGCTGACCGAGTTCAAGGGTCAGCGCCTGCTCTCCCACGAGGAGGCCGCCGAACCGGGGGCCAGGGCCGCCGCCGTGATCGTGGGCGACTCGGCCGAGGAGCTGACCCACGCCAACCTCAACCGCGCCTTCCGGCTCGTCCGGGACGGCGCCCGGCTCATCGGCATGCACCGCAACCCGTGGTGGCTGACCGCGGATGGACCGACGCTCGATTCGGGCGCCTACGTGACCGGCCTCGAGTTCGCCACCGGCGTTCGTGCCCAGATCATCGGCAAGCCGGCGCCGGCCTTCTTCTCGATCGCCGTCGACGCCCTCCGGCGCGATGTCGCCGAGCGCGGGGGTGGCGCGGGTCGTGGCGAGCGTCTCCGGCGCACCGAGATCGCGATGGTCGGCGACGACCTCCGGACGGACGTGCTGGCCGGCCAGCGAGCGGGTCTGCGTGGGGTATTTGTGCTGACCGGCAAGCATCGGTTGGACGAGCTCGAGCGGCTCGGCGGGCACGGCCGGGCCATGCGCGAACCCCACGCGATCGCTCCATCGCTGGCCGATGTCGTGGCCGCGCTAGACTGACCCGACGCCCCGACCCGACCCACCCGCCGCGAGGCCAACGCCGCCATGACGACCGGATCCGCGCCGCGAATCAAGATCACCTATGCCACCCTGCGGGCCGACAACGAGGAGCTCCACGCCCAGTTCGAGGCGGCCCTCGCGATCGCCCGGACGACCCTCGGCGGCTATCACCGCAACCACCTGGCGGGCGCCTGGCGCGACGGCGACGGGGTCTTCGAGGTCCACTCACCGATCGACTCGGAGATCCTCCTGGGCACGTTCGCGCAGGGCACGGCGGGGGATGTCGACGAGGCGGTGGCGGCTGCTCGGGCGGCTCAGCCGGGGTGGGCCACCACGCCCTGGCGAGAGCGCGTCGCCATGGTCAAGCGAGCTGGCGACCTGATCAGTGAGCGCCTGATGGAGTGCGCCGCGCTTATGGCCGTCGAGGTCGGCAAGAACCGGATCGAGGCCCTCGGCGAGGTCGAGGAATCGGCGGATCTGCTGCGCTACTACGCGTCCACCATGGAGAACAACGACGGCTACGACCACCCGATGGACAACCTGGGCGATGCGGCGGTTCACACCCGTTCGGTCCTCCGGCCGCACGGGGTCTTCGCGGTCATCAGCCCGTTCAACTTCCCGATGGCCCTCGCCGCGGGCCCAACCGGAGCCGCCTTGCTGGCCGGCAACACCGTCGTGTTCAAGCCGTCGAGCGCGGCGCCGCTGTCCGCGGTCAAGCTCGTCGAAGCCTACCTGGATGCCGGCGTCCCGGCCGGCGCGATCAACCTGGTGATGGGTCCGGGCGCCACCGTCGGCCAGGCGCTTCAGGATCACCCGGGCGTGGACGGGATCGTCTTCACCGGCTCATACGAGGTCGGGATGCGCCTTTTCCACGCGTTCTCGAAGAGCTGGCCGCGGCCGTGCATCGTCGAGATGGGCGGCAAGAACCCCGCCATCGTGTCGCGCCACGCCGATCTTGACGAGGCGGCCGAGGGGATCACCCGCAGCGCGTTCGGCTTTGGTGGCCAGAAGTGCTCGGCCAATTCGCGTGTCTACGTCGAGCGGTCGGTCCATGACGAGCTGGTTCGCCGGCTGGTCGAGAAGACCGAGGCGATGGCCGTCGGCGATCCCCTGGAACGCGCCACCTGGATGGGCCCGATCATCGATCAGCCGGCCGTCGACCGGCACCAGGCGGCGGTCGCCGAGGCGCGTCGGAACGGCACCGTCTTCGTCGGTGGCGAGCGCCTGACCGACGCCGGAATGGAGCGCGGCTTCTACGTGGAACCGACCGTCGTCGGTAACCTGCCAACCTCCCACCGGCTCTTCCGCGACGAGCTGTTTGCGCCGTTCACCGCGGTGGCCGCGGTCGATTCTCTCGATGAGGCCCTGACCCTGGCGAATGACTCGGTCTACGGACTGACGGCTGGTGTCTACAGCGAGGATCCGTCGGAGGTCCAGCACTTCCTGGATCGCGCCCAGGCCGGCGTGCTGTACGTCAATCGGCGGGCCGGTGCGACGACCGGCGCGTGGCCGGGCGTCCAGGCCTTCGGTGGCTGGAAGGGCAGCGGCTCGACCGGCAAGGCCGGCCTGTCGATGTACTACGTCGCCCAGTTCATGCGCGAGCAGTCGCACACGATCGTGGATTGAATTCGGACCAGAGGTGGACCTTGTCCTCGGCTGCATCGCGGATCGCCGGACATCGGCCCGTCCCGCACATCATCACGGAGCTTCCCGGTCCCAAGGCACGGGCGCACGTCGCGTTCGATGAGGCCTGGACCTCGGCGAGCCTGCCGCGGGCTTATCCGATCGTGCCCGTTCGTGGCGAGGGGTTGACCGTCGAGGACATCGACGGCAACCTGTTCCTCGACTTCGCCGCCGGCATCGCCGTCAATTCGACCGGCCATGCTCATCCCCAGGTCGTGGCCGCGATCAAGGAGCAGGCCGCCGAACTGATCCACTTCAGCGCATCCGACTTCTACCTGCCGATCTATGCCCAGGTCTGTCGCGAGCTGGCACGCATCGCGCCGATATCGGGACGGGTCCGGGCGTATCTCGGGAACTCCGGCACGGAGGTTGTCGAGGCCGCCATGAAGCTGGCCCGCTTCGCCACGAAACGGCCGTACCTGGTCGCCTTCCTGGGTGCGTTCCACGGGCGCACCTACGGCTCGGTCTCGCTGACCGCGTCCAAGGCCAAATACCACGCGGGCTTCGGGCCGTTGCTGCCGGGTATCTTCCACGCACCGTACGGTCGGGTGGAAGATCTGCGCTGGTTCGATGAGGTCCTGTTCGACAAGCTCGCGCCGGCCGCCGAGGTCGCCGCGATCATCGTCGAACCGATCCAGGGCGAAGGTGGCTACATCGTCCCGGAGGATGGCTTCCTGGCCGGTCTGCGGCGGATCTGCGACGCCCACGGGATCCTGCTTATCGCCGACGAGATCCAGTCCGGTGCCGGCCGGACCGGCCGGATGTGGGCAGTCGAGCACTGGGGCGTGGAGCCGGACATCCTGCTGACGGCCAAGGGAATCGCCTCGGGCATGACCCTCGGCGCACTGATCGCCCGGGCCGAGCTGCTCGAGGCCTGGGGCCCCGGCGCGCACGGCTCGACCTTCGGCGGGAATCCGGTCGCCTGCGCGGCGGCCCTGGCCACGATCGACCTGCTCGAGGGCGGCCTGATCGAGAACGCGGCTGCTCGCGGCGCCCAGGCCATGATCGGGCTGGCCGCGCTCCGCGCGCGCCATCCGGCACTGATCAGCGACGTCCGCGGCCGCGGCCTGATGCTTGGCGTGGAGTTCGACACCATCGAGCACGCCGAGGCGGTCCAGTGGGCGGCGTTCCAGAAGGGCCTGCTCGTGCTCGAATGCGGGAGATCCAGCATCCGCCTGTCGCCGGCGCTGACCGTGTCCGAGGCCGAGATGGCAACGGCGTTGCGGATTCTCGCGGAGTCTGTGGCGACCGTGGCGGGGAAGCCAGCCGCGCCCGAGGCAGGTCAGCCGGGCGAACCCGGCGAGACCCTTGCGGCGCGGTGACCAGTTCGAAAGTGGCCTCGATGCGCGAGGCCATCGCCGAGCACGTGCATGACGGCGACGTTGTCGCGATCGAAGGCTTCACCCATCTCATCTCGTTCGCGGCCGGGCACGAGATCATCCGCCAGGGTCGGCGCGACCTGACCCTGGCGCGTCTGACCCCGGACCTCATCTACGACCAGATGATCGCGGCCGGCGTCGCCCGCAAGCTCGTGTTCTCGTGGCTGGGCAACCCCGGCGTCGGCGGCCTTGGGGCGATTCGGCGCCGGGTCGAGGGCGAGATCCCGAAGGAACCACTGGAGATCGAGGAGTACAGCCACTTCGGCATGGTCGGGCGGTACACCGCCGGTGCCATGAACCTGCCGTTCTTCCCGTTGCGGAGCTACTTCGAAACGGACCTGCCGGTCGTCAATCCGTTGATCCGGCCGATCGTCTCGCCATACGGTGACGGCACGATCTACGCCGTCCCGCCATTGCGTCCGGACGTCACGATCGTCCACGCCCAGCGAGCATCGGCCGGTGGCGACACCCAGGTCTGGGGCCTGCTCGGCTGTCAGAAAGAAGCCGCCTTTGCGGCCGAGCGCGTGATCGTGGTGGTCGAGGAGCTGGTCGATGAGTCGATCATTCGGGCCGACCCGAACCGGACCATCATCCCGGGCCTGATCGTGGACGCCGTCGTCGTGGAGCCGTGGGGGGCCCATCCCTCCTACGTCCAGGGTGCCTACGATCGCGACAATCGCTTCTACCTGGACTGGGATCCGATCTCGCGCGACGAGGCCGCCAGCCAGGCCTGGCTGCGCGAGTGGGTGTTCGGCGTCGAGGGTCGGACGGCCTACCTGGAGAAACTCGGCGCCGAGCGGATCGCGTCGCTTCGGCCGAGCGCGACCGCCCCGTCAGGCAGCGTCGACTATGGGGCCTACGGATGACGGCCCGGCGGGCCACCCTCCCGACGATCTCCCTATGGAAATATCCGCATCCGGGCGACCAAATGCCGCGGAGCGACCACATGCCTCGGCGCGACCACATGCCTCGGCGCGGCGTTCCCGGTTATCGCCCGAGGGCGATCGTCGAATGACCCTTCCTCGGGCGCCGCACCCAGCCCGGCCGGACGCGCGCCCAGGGCGCCGTCATGGTCGCCAGATGCACGAGCCCACGGCCGCCCGATGACCGGGCTCGCCACGTTCTCGAAGTCGGAGATGATGATCGTGGCTGCGGCCCGGGCGCTGGCCGGCCAGAGGGTCTGCTTCGTCGGGGTCGGCCTGCCGAATATTGCGGTCAACCTGGCCAAGCGAACGGTCGCACCGGACCTGGAGCTAGTCTATGAGGCGGGCGTGTTCGGCTCCCGCCCGGCCCGTCTGCCGCTCTCGATCGGCGATCCGACCATCGTGACCGGCGCGACCGCCGTGGTCAGCATGTTCGAGCTGTTCGGCTACTACCTTCAGCGCGGGCTGATCGACGTCGGATTCCTGGGTGCGGCCCAGATCGATCGGTTCGGCAACATCAACACGACCGTGATCGGCGACTACGCCCACCCCACGACCCGGCTACCGGGTTCGGGGCGCCTGCGAGATCGCGATCAACGCCCGCGAGGTCTTCGTGATCATGCGCCAGAGCCGGCGCAGCTTCGTCGAAACCATCGACTTCCGAACCTCACCGGGCAACCTTGGCGGGGCACAGGAAGCGGAGCGGATCCGACGCGAGGGTGGCTGGCTCGGGCGTGGTCCCACGGTCGTCGTGACCGATCTCGGGATCTATCGCTTCGACGAACGGGGCGAGATGCGCCTCGATTCGCTCCACCCCGGCGCATCAATCGACGCCGTGCGCGACACGATCGGCTGGGAGGTGGCGGTCGCTGCAGACCTGGCGGAGACGCCCCGCCCGACCGAGGAAGAGCTACTTCTCATCCGCGACGAGCTCGACCCGGGCGGTGCCTACGCGAAATAAGCGCCGTCCTCTTGTCAGGGCAGGGTCTCGGCGATCCGGATCGCCTCGTCGCGCCCTAGCGCGGTCTCCAGCCGATAGGTGATCGGGCCGTTCGACCAGAGGAGGACGTCACCGACCCAGCGGCGCGGATCGTCGACGAAGCCATCCGGTCCCTCCCAGAAGAACACGTGCGGATCGCCGTTCAACCAGAAGCCGCCGCGACCCGCGACCTGCACGCGTTCGACCATCGTGTTGGCGCTGGTCACCTTGGTGAAGTAACCCCGCTCGACCACGCCGCGGAACTGGCTCAGTACGAGTCCGACCCCTGGCTCGAGGGTGTCCGGCAAGCCCGAGCGAGCCGCCCACAGCAGGGTGACCTGGCCGCCCTTGGCGTCGTCGATGTAGGCCGCGCCTGGCGGCCCGAGTGCGGGATCATCCGGTGCGCGGACCGCGAACCCGGCACGCGCGTCCAGGTTGGCCAGGTCGAGCGGATCGAGCGCCTCACCCAGGCGCATGGACGCCCCGAGGGCCCCGGGCGCCGGCGAGCGGCTCGGTTCAAGGGCCGGCGAGGCGCCCGCAGGCGGCGGCACGCTCACCGACGGCGCCTCGCCCAGGATCAGCCGCAGGCCCGGCAGGCCGAG
>JBKKDW010000110.1:0-9415 GCA_046708025.1 Candidatus Limnocylindrales bacterium | reverse complement strand
CCCTGGAAGTGGTCCCGGTCGACGGCGGGCTCCATGCCGCGGCGCTCGCCAGATACCGCGAATCTCTTCCGACCGGGACGTCGTTCGTCGACCATGTGAGCCTCGCGGTGATGGCCCGGGACTCGATCGACACGGCCTTCGTCCTGGACTCGGACTTCGCGGCTACGGGGATCAACGTCATCCCCAGCCCATAAGGCCCGGACGCTTGAACAACGCAGGTCGCGGGGTCCCGGAGCACGTTTCGCGGAGGGGGCGTGCGCGTTCCTCGCCGCGAACTGACCCACTTGACTCGTCATGCGACCTTGATAGGACAACTGACATACGTGCAACGGCGAAAGGAGCGAAATGGGAGCACCCGTGTCCGGCCAGAAGGTGACCACCTCCTTGCACGACATGAGGTCCCATGCGCACGCTCAACCTCGGCATCCTCGCCCACGTCGACGCCGGTAAGACCACCCTCAGCGAGCGACTCCTCTTCACCGCCGGCGCGATCGATCACGTCGGTAGCGTCGACGCCGGCACCACCCAGACCGACTCCCTCGAGCTCGAACGCGAACGCGGCATCACGATCCGCTCCGCGGTCGCCTCGTTCCTGATCGACGACCTGGCGGTCAACCTCGTCGATACGCCAGGCCACCCGGACTTCATCGCCGAGGTCGAACGCGTCCTCGGCGTCCTCGACGGCGCCGTCCTCGTCGTCTCGGCGGTCGAGGGCGTCCAGCCACAGACGCCGCTCCTGTTCCGGGCCCTCCAGCGCCTCGGTGTCCCGACGCTGATCTTCGTCAACAAGATCGACCGGGCGGGAGCCAACCCCAAGGGCGTCGTCGAGGCTATGGCGCGCCGCCTTTCGCCGGCGGTCGTGACGATGACGCGCGCCCGCGGCGCAGGCCGCCGCGACGCCAGCGTCCGGCAGTTCACGGCGGACGACGAGGCCCATCGGGCCGCGCTCATCGAGACCCTCGCCGAACACGACGACGCGATCCTCCGGGCGTACGTCGGCGACGAACCTTCATTGTCGTACCCGCGGCTGCGCGAGCAGCTGGCGCTCCAGACCCGCCGGGGCATCGTCCATCCGCTGTTCTTCGGCTCGGCAGGGCAGGGGACCGGAGTCGACATCCTGCTCGCTGGGATCGGCGAGCTCCTGGCGGGTCAAGGTGGCGACCCGGACGCACCAGTCTCCGGCCGTGTGTTCAAGATCGAGCGCACCACGGGCGGTGAGCGCGTCGCCTACGCCCGGGTGTTTGCCGGCACGCTGCGCCCGCGCCAGCGCGTCCGCGTCGGTGGCGGTGAGGAAGCCAAGGCAACCTCGATTCGCGTGTTCGCCCCGGCCGGTTCGCCTCGGCGCGACACCGTCACGGCGGGGGAGATGGCGACGATCCGCGGTCTCGGCGCGGTCCGGGTGGGAGACGCGCTCGGCGACCCGCCGCCCGGCCAGGACGCCGTGGCCCGCTTCCCATACCCGACGCTCGAGGCCGTGGTCGTCCCGCGAGTGCCCGAGGAATCGGGCTCGCTCCGGGCGGCTTTGGGGCAGCTCGCCGAGCAGGATCCGCTCATCGACGTCCGCCAGGATGACCACCTGTCCGAGATCTCGGTCTCGCTGTACGGCGAGGTGCAAAAGGAGGTCATCCAGGCGACGCTCTTGCGCGAGTACGGCATCGCTGCCGACTTCCACGAGATCACCGTCGTCTGCATCGAGCGGCCGGCGCAGGCCGGCGAGGCCGAGGAGATCATCCGGGCCAAGACGAAGACGAACATCACCGGGCGGAGCTCGCCCCTGAGCACGAACCCGTTCCCGGCCACCCTCGCGTTGCGGATCGAGCCCGCCTCTGTCGGATCGGGCATCGAGGTTCGCACCGACCTCGAGGCCCGGCTGATCCCGCTCTACCTGTACAAGACGCCCGAGGCGTTCGAGACCCAGCTGGCGTCGTACGTCCGCGAGGCGCTGATCGAAGGCCTGGCGGGCTGGCAGGTGACCGACTGCCGCGTGACCGTGATCGACTGCGGCTATGCCGCGCCGGGCACCAGCGCGGCCGACTTCCGACGGCTCACCCAGCTCGTCCTGGCGACTGCGCTCGACCGCGCCGGGACGTGGGTCTGCGAGCCGCTGGCCGACCTGGCGCTCGAGATGCCGACCTCCACCGCCCAGGGCGTCCTCGGCGCGCTTGGGCGGCTGGGTGGGCGGGTGACCGGGCAGTTCTCTGCGAATAGGCTCACGCGTGCCTCGGCGGTACTGCCTGTCGCCCGGGTTCGAAGCCTCCAGCACCAGCTGCCGGGCCTCTCGGCAGGGGAGGGGATCCTTGAGACCCGCTTGGGCGGCTACCAACCAATCGGCGACGACCCGCCGAAACGCCCGCGCTCCCACCCGAGCCCGCTCGACCGCGACGCCTGGCTGGCGTCATTGGCGAAGCGTGGCTGAGGCCGCGAGTTGGGCACGCCGTCGTCAGCGATGGGTTCGCGATGCTGGCGAGCGCGCTATGCTTCAAAGCGAACTGAAGCTGCACCGAGGAGCCGTCCGTGCCTCCCGACGAGAAGCTCGCATTACTCAAATCCATCCCGCTCTTCGCCGGCTTCGGCCGTCGCGAGCTCGAGCGTCTGGGCCAGCTGGCCGACCAAGTCGACCTGCCGGAAGGCCGGGTCCTGATGCGCCAAGGCGAATCCGGCAGCGAGGCGTTCATCATCGTCGAGGGCCGGGCGCGCATCGAGCGGGACGGCCGGCTGCTCGCGGAGCGTGGGAATGGCGATGTGCTCGGCGAGATCGCCATCCTGGACGAGGGAAGCCGCACCGCCACGGTGACGCTCACCGCTCCATCGCGGCTTCTGGTCATCGGCCATCGCGACTTCCACGCACTCATGGACGAGTTGCCCGAGGTGCGCCTGAAGGTCCTCACCGAGCTCGCGCGACGGGTGCGTGGCCTGGAGCCCGACGCCGGGCATTGATTTCGCGTTCAGGCGCAGGCGGGAGTCCGCTCAGGCGAGCGCAGCCACCTCCACCGGATCGGCGATCCCGCGCAGGCGCTCCTGGCGCAAGTTCCCGTGCTCTGGTGGCGCCTCGGTGGCGTCGAGAACGTCGCGGCTGACAATGATTTCGTCCGCGCCGCCAAGGGCGGCGATGCGTGCGGCGATATGCACGCCGCGCCCCTCGTAACCGGTCGACGTCTCGAGCGCCTCCGCGACATGCAGGCCGATCCGGACCGAAGGCGCGAATCCGTTGCGGTGTCGATGGTCCTCGAGCCGCCGTCGATTGGCCAGGGCGCAGACGACTGCGGCGTCGGCCGACGGGAAGGCGACGAAGAAGCCGTCGCCGGCGTGGTGCACCTCCTGGCCGCCGTGCTCGCGGAGGAGTCCACGGATCGTATCGTCATGCCAGGCCAGCAGCCGTCCCCACGCCTCGTCGCCGACCGCCTCGATGAGGTTGGTGGAGCGTACGATGTCAGTGAACATGAAAGTCCGCACCGCGCGGCGGGCTGGAGCCGAGGCCGTTTCTGTCGGCTCCGAGCTCCGCCGAAGTGCTGCCGCCCTCGCTGCGTCCGGCACGGCACCGTGGCGCTCGAACGTCGCTGCCGCTGCTTCCAATTCCATGGCGGCCGCCTCGCGGTCCCCCGCGGCGAGGTACGCCTCGCCGAGCGACGCCCGGGCGAGGGCCGCCTCGTACGGCGCGTCCATCTCCTGCCAGGTGCGCCAGGCGCGGCGCAGCGCATCGATGGCTGCCTCGGGATCGCGACGCGCCAACGCGACCTGGCCATGCGCGGACCAGGCCGAGGCGCGGAGGACGTGGGTCCCGTATCGCTGTGCGATTCGGTCCAGCTCGGCGGCCGCCGCGTCGGCTCGGGCGACATCGCCGATCGAGACGGCCAGTTCGACCTCGGCGGGCAGCAGGCGACCGCGCTGTAGCGGAGGCAGCGTGGCGTTGGCCAGGGCGCGAGCGACCATGGCGGCACCCGCGTCGGTCCGGCCCTGCGCGTGGCGCAGCAGCGAGAGGCCGGGTTGCGGCTCCCGTCCCATCTCGTCCGCCTGCGAGAATGCCTTCTCGGCGCCATCGAGGTCGCCCACGCGCAGGCGGATCTCCCCGATCTGGTAGAAGCCCTCGCCAGCGTAGTCAAGGCAGAAGTCCTGGAGCTCAGCGCACGCCGTCCGCGCCTCGGCCTCCGCCTCGGACCAGGCACCACGCAGACGGATGATCTCGACACGACGCACACGGCACATGCCCGGAAAGCCGGCGATTGCCTGGCGATCGCACCAGCGCTTCGCGGCATCGGCGAACTCGCTCGCGCGGCGGAAGTCGGTGAGGTCCCCGCAGGCGACGGTCGCGTTGCAGTAGATGACGGCGGTGGGGTAGGGCGACACGTCGCCACTGACCGCAGCGACCACGGCCTCGTCCAGAAGCGCCATCCCCTCCTCGACGCGTCCCGCGGCGACAAGCACCCGCCCCTTGTCCTGGAGCCCGAGCGCCTCGAGGTCCGGGTCGTGCAGCCGCGCACCGATTTCCAGGAGCCTCTCCGCACGCTCGAGGGCCCCCTCGAAATCGCCGGTCCCCAGGGCGGTGATCAGGAATGGCCGCTCAAGGAGGCCGTGCTCACGTGATTCGGGCAGGCCGGCCAGCAGCCGCTCCGCGCGCCGCACCCACCCCGACGCGATAGAGCTTTGCTGGCGATGGCTGTAGTCGTTGGCCAGGGAAAGGGCGACGCCCGCGGCTCGCCGGCGATCGCCTGCCCCAGAGTATCCCGTGAACGCGCGTTCGCGCAGCTCGATGGCGAGGCCAAGTTGACCCATCCACCACGCCGCCTCGCCGTACGTCTCAAGATCTGCCGCCTCCAGGCCGCCTTCGGCATCGGCATCGTCAAAGAGCGCGATCGCCTCCGCCCAGCTGCGCTTGGCAAGCGCGCGTCGAGCACGATCGAGGACCGGGCTCATCGGGGATGCCACACGGCCATCGTGACCCCCTTCCAGCCGAGCGGTCAAGCCTTGGCCCGACAGACATAACTCACCTTATCGGCAGTGATGTGAGACCAGCTAGGCGCCTGCTCCACGCCGGAGCTCATGCGGCGCCAGGATCGATACGAGATGGCCAGCCCCGCGGAGAAGCCGTCCATCGACGGTCACCAAGGGCGCGCGATGGATCATTGCCAGGGCGACGTATTCGGCGTCGTAGGTCTTGGCCCAGCCGAGCGACTCCGCGATGTCCCAGGCGCGCTGGTGGAGGTCGACACGGCGCTCGAGGCGAATGCGGAGCTTGTGTATATAGAGCACCGCATCCCTACCGTGATGCCGGGGAATCTCTCCCCGCCACGCCATCTCCCGGATCGCTGATGTAACTTCGGACGCCAGGAGCAACGGAGCCACGAGTTGATGGCCGCCGAGCGGCCCCAGGACACCGCCAGCGAGACAGACGTGCGTGATCACGCTCGCATCGACGATGACCAGCACGGCCTAGTGGCCTGCCCGACTTCGCTGGACTACCGCCACCACGTCAGGCATCGGCTCTCCCCAGAACGTGCGTCTCCACTCGATCGGAATCTGGATGGGTTCGGCAGCGACAGCGGTCACGCTGACGAGGTCCCGTTCTTCGACCAGATGCTGAGTCCCCACCTTGGTAGAGCGCAGCTTCCCTTCCCTGATCCACCGCCGAACAGTTTCGGGGTTCCGGCCGATTCGCCGCGCGACTTCAGGAACGGTCAGAGCCATGTGACGCCACCTCCATGGGGCTGGGTCGAATGCCATTGTAGCATACTACAATCGACACCCAGAGCCAGGCCCTCCAATTCAGGATGCCCGACAGGCAAGGTGGGCGTAGAGCGGCAGATCCAGGGCCACATGCCAGGCGATCGGCACCAGCAGCGACCGCGTCCGCAGCGCGATGACGCCGGCCAGGAGGCCACCGACCCCGAGGGCGAGCATCAGCACGACCGGCGAACCACCGACGTCGGCACCACCGTGGGCCAGGCCAAAGACGACCGCCTGACCGCTTACGGCGAGCCAGGTCCCGGTCACCCGCGCGGTCCAGCCGAGCAAGGCGCCGCGATACGCCAGCTCCTCCATAACGCCGTTGGCCAGGGCGAACGTCAACGCCGGCACGAGGAACGCCGGCCGGCTCAGATCGAGCTCGAAGGCCCCAAAGAAGGGCCGGGCGAGCAGCGCCCCGAGCAACAGGCCGATCGGCCCCAGGATGAGCGCTCCGACTACCGCCACGCGGACGACCGACGAAGCCGGCCAGCGCAGGCCGAGATCCGCGCGGCGGGCCCGCTGGACGTACGCCAGCGCCGCAAGGCTGGCCAGGGCCAATGCAGCCTCGGCGACCCGCCAGGCAGCCGGTGGCGAAGCGAGATTGGTGCAGTCCCCGCCCAGCGGGTCGGCTGGCGGTGCCGGCAGCAGGCCCCAGCACAGGCTGACCGCGACTGGGATCGGGGCGGCCCAGGCCCAGCGGACCGGCGCCCCCCGGCGTAGTGCCACGGCGAATCCGGCCAGCAGGGCGGCCAGCACGATCGGGCGCGCCGGCGGGATTGCCGCGGCCAGGACCAGCAGGCCGATCGGCACGCCCGATCGCACGGCGTCCCCAAGGTTGATGGGCAACGGTCGTCGCCCGCGCGTCACGGGCAGTACCGCTGAGGGGCCGTCAGGCGTTGCTGCCGGTGATGATCAGGAGCGCCGGTCCGTCGCGCTTCGGGATCGCCTCGAGACCAGCCCAGGCGGCAGCCGCGGCACCCTCCACAGTGATGCCGAGCTCCTCGGTCAGCAGCTTCTGGGCCGCCATCAATGCGTCCTCCGTCACGAGGACCATGTCGTCGATCCGGTCGGCCATCAACTCGACGGCGCTCGGGATGGCGATCCGCGAGGCGATGCCGTCGGCATACGTGGCGGCCGACGGCGTGTCGATCGGCCGGCCGGCCCGAAAGCTGAGGGTCATGGCGGGCGCGCGGTCGGCCTGGACTCCGACCACCCGGCAGGCCGGGCTGGCGGCCCGCAGCCATGATCCGACGCCATTGATCAGTGACCCGTTGCCGACCGGTACGAGGGCCAGCACGGGTTCCGGTAGCGTCCCGGCTCGGACCGCATCGGTCACCTCGCGCGCCATCGTCGCGGCGCCGAGCGCGATCTGCGGGTCGTCGCCATCGACCAGCAGCTCCGCGTCGTGCTCGGTCGCGTAGGTTTCGGAGCCGGCACGGGCGTCATCGAAGTCCTCGCCGGATTCGATGACGGTTGCGCCGAGCACCCGCATCCGGGCGATCTTGGCTCGATTGGCGTGGCGCGAGGTGAACACGACGGCCGGAACGCCCAGTGCCCGCGCCGCAAAGGCCACACCCTGCCCGAAATTCCCGGCCGAGGCGACGACCACCCCGCGCCCGGGACCAACTCTCCCCTCCGCTGCCAGGGCATGGACGGCAACCCAGGTCCCACGGCCCTTGAACGATCGGATCGGGTTGACCGTCTCGATCTTGACGACGACCGGTATGCCCGCCCGCGCGGACAGGGCCTCGTGCACGTACTGTGGAGTGTCGAGGAATGCCCGGGCAATCCCCTCGTGGGCCCGGCGAATGGCCTCGGGCGACAGCACCCGGTCGGCGTCGATCACCGGGTGATCATGCCATGCGCGGGCGGCGCCGGACATACAGAAACGCCCGAAGGAACTACCGGTCCGTAGTCGGCGCCGCTGATTTGCATCCGCGACACTGCTTTCGGCCCAGAGCCCCTTCGAGCAAGGCCTACGATAGCCGCCCCCCGAGACCGTGGCTACGGACTTATCAACGACTTTCGCCGAAGCGGTGCCTCAGACGAGGGCTTGTCCACAGCCTGTCCACGGTGGGTCGGCGTCATTCCGCCAGATCGAGCTCGAGCGGCCACGTCCGGGCGTCGTCCAGGCCAACGAGGAGCCCTCGCCGATCGATCGACAGCGACCGGGTCATGCCCTCGCCATCGATCCGCCAGCGCGTCGCGCTGATCCGCTCGAACTCGCGCAGGCCCTCGTGAACGGTGAGATCGTGGGCAACGATCACGACCGATACCGACCTGCCCTCCCCCACCCCGACCGAACGAGCCAGTCGGTGGGCCGTGACCGCGTCGGCGACGGGCTCGGCGTCGATCGCCAGCGCATGGTCGCCGCTCCATCCGAAGGCCAGGTGGCGCACGCCAGTGACGGTCACGGCGTTGCCGTGCAAGGACAGCTCTGCCGAATCCGGGTGGAGGGTCAGCAGGCCATCCGCCGTCGTCAGCTCGAGGCGCTTCAGAAGGCCGTCGGGCCCGATCTCGAGCAGCAGCGCGTGGCGCAGTTCACCATCCCGCATCGCGACGGTGCGCCAGCGCCGCCCACGCCGACCGTCCGCAACCGACCAGGCGAGACGCGTGCCATCGGCCTGGCTTCCCCGACCGGCCAGCCGGATATTCGCGCTCATCGACCGGCGACGACGACCTCGTCGATCGACTCATCCAGGCTCACCGCCCAGCGGGCGGCCGCGGCCTGGAGCTCGCCGGCCAGCGACGGCGCGGTCCGCCCCCGGACATGAACGTCGCGTTCGCGATACTCGAGCTCGATCGCGCCGCGCTCCCGGACGCGCGCCAGGAGCTCTCCCGCCGCGTACGGCAGGGCGACATCGACATCGACCCACAGCGAGGCGAGCAGGGCCGCGATCTCGGCGCGCAGAGTGTCCAGGCCGTAGCCGGTCAAGGCCGAGACGAACACCGAGCCCGCGATGGCCGGTGCCGGGAGGGCACCATTGCGCGCCGCGCGGTCGAGCAGGTCGGCCTTGTTGAACGCGACGACGCGCGGCTTGTCGCCGGCGCCCAGCTCATCGAGAACGGTCTGGACGGTCGCCCGATGCTCCGCGAAGTGAGAGTCGGCGGCGTCCACGACCTCGACCAGGACGTCCGCCCGGTTGACCTCGTCGAGCGTTGCCCGGAACGCATCCACCAGCTGGTGTGGCAGCTTGTGGATGAAGCCCACGGTATCGGTGACGATGGCCGTCTGGCCGTCGCCCAGCTTGACCTGGCGGCTGATCGGATCGAGCGTCGCGAACAGCTTGTCCTCCGCCTTCGCCGCCTCGCTGCCGACCAGGGCATTGAGCAGGGTCGACTTGCCGCTGTTGGTATAGCCGACGATGCCCACGGTCGGCCACAGCCGACGATCGCGACCGCGGGCCGCCGTGGCCCGCTGCTGGCGGACCTGTTCGACCCGCTCCTTCATCTTCGAGATCCGGGTTCGGACGATCCGGCGGTCCGTCTCGAGCTGCGACTCGCCCGGTCCCCGAGTTCCGATCCCGCCACCCGTCCGGCTGAGGTGCGTCCACAGGCGAGTCAGGCGGGGCAGCTGGTATTCGAGCTGGGC
This sequence comes from Candidatus Limnocylindrales bacterium, assembly GCA_046708025.1. Classification (GTDB taxonomy): domain Bacteria; phylum Chloroflexota; class Limnocylindria; order Limnocylindrales; family CSP1-4; genus SPCO01. The sequence goes on along the minus strand of JBKKDW010000110.1, from coordinate 102 downwards.
GAGCTCCACCTGCAGGCGGCCCTCATGGGTCTGGGCGTGGAGGGCGAAGATGTCGAGGATCAGCCGGCTCCGGTCGATGACCTTGACCTTGAGCAGCTCCTC
>JBKKDW010000109.1:0-4642 GCA_046708025.1 Candidatus Limnocylindrales bacterium | reverse complement strand
CCCTGCAACCCGACCGGCGCGGTCCTGCCCGACCATGTCCAGGACGAACTGGCGGCGATCGCGGTTCGCCACGACCTCCTGGTCTACAGTGATGAGATCTACGATCGACTGGCGTACGGGACCTACCGCCACCGGGCGATGAGCGCTTTGCCCGGGATGCGCGACCGAACCATCCTGATGGGCGGTTTCTCGAAGGCCTATGCCATGACCGGCTGGCGCGTCGGCTACATGGCCGCCCCGGCGGCAATCCTGGAGGGACTTGTCAAGGTCCACCAGTACGGCATCATGTCGGCCCCGACGACGGCCCAGGATGCCGCCCTCGTCGCCCTCGTCGAAGGCGAGCCGGAGGTCGAGCGGATGCGCGCCGAGTACGACCGCCGGCGACGGCTGCTGGTCGACGGGCTCAACACCCTGGGCCTCGAGACCTTCGAGCCGCGCGGCGCCTTCTACGCCTTCCCGCGGATAACCTCCACCGGCCTCTCCGCCGACGCGTTCACCGAGCGGCTGCTGACCGAGGAGCGCGTGGCCGTCGTCCCGGGTGACGCGTTCGGTCCTTCGGGCGCCGGCCACGTTCGAATGTGCTATGCCGCCTCTTATGAAGAACTGGAGGAGGCGCTCCGGCGGATCGGCCGGTTCGTGGCGCGGGTGCGTGCCGCGTGAGCGCGGCTCGGGACGCGACGGCCGGATCGGAGGTGCTCGAGCGCTATGAGGCGGTCATCGGCATCGAGGTCCATTCGCAGCTCAAGACCGCGTCGAAGATGTTCTGCGGCTGTTCGACCGACTACGACGGGGCGCCGCCGAACACCCACGTCTGTCCGGTCTGCCTGGGCCTCCCCGGCGCGTTGCCGACGATCAACCGGCGCGCCGTGGAGCACGTCCTGACGACGGGCGTGGCGATCGAGGCGACGGCGCCGGCGGCCACACGCTGGGACCGCAAGAACTACTTCTACCCGGACCTGCCCAAGGGCTACCAGATCAGCCAGTACGACCTGCCGCTCGCGTCGCGTGGCCGGCTGACCTTCGATACCTCCGAGGGCCCGTTTACGGTGTCGATCACCCGTGCGCACCTCGAGGAGGACACGGCCAAGCTCGTCCATGCCACGGATGCCGCCGGGCGTCGGGTCAGCCTGGTCGACTTCAACCGGTCCGGGGCTCCGCTCATGGAGATCGTCACCGAGCCCGAGATCCGGTCGGCAGAGCAAGCCCGACGCTATGCCGAGGAGCTTCAGCTGTTGGTCCGCTCGATCGGCGCGTCCGATGCTGACATGGAGCGCGGGCAGCTCCGGGTCGAGGCCAACGTGTCGCTCCGGCCACGGGGCAGCGAGCCGTTCGGGACGCGAGTCGAAGTCAAGAACATGAACTCGTTCCGGGCAGTGGAGCGGGCGATCGCCTTCGAGATCGAGCGCCAGGCGGCCGCCCTGGACGCCGGCGAGCCGGTGATCCAGGAGACCCGCGGCTGGTCCGAGGAGCGCGGCTCGACCTATCGAATGCGGGTCAAGGAGACGTCGGACGACTATCGCTATTTCCCCGCGCCGGACCTGCCACCGCTCCATCTTCACCCCGCCTGGCTGGCTGAGCTGCGGGCGGCACTACCCGAGCTGCCGGCGCCGCGCCGGCAGCGCTACCACGAGACCGTCGGACTCAGTACCTATGACGCTGAGGTGCTCGTGGCCGACCCGGACGCGACCGCGCTGTTCGAGGCGACCCTGGCCGCGGGTGGCGGCCTGCATCCCAAGGCGGTCGCGAACTGGGTCCTCGGGGAGTACCTGCGACTGCGCAATGCCGCCGTGGGGGCCGTGGCCGTGTCGCCCGTCGAGCTCGGTGCGATCGTCAAGGCGGTCACGGAAGGTTCGATCACACGGGCGCAGGGGCGCGAGGTCCTCGGGGAGCACGCAGCCAGTGGTGGAACCGCGACCTCGATCGTTTCGGCTCGGGGGTTCCACCAGATCACGGACCGGGGCGCACTCGCCGAGGCGGTCGCCAGTGTGATTCGCGAGAATCCCGCGGCCGTATCCGACTACAACGCCGGCAAGGAGCGGGCGATCGGTTTCCTTGTCGGCCAGGTCATGAAGGCCACCCGCGGGCAAATGAATGCCGCGCTCGTCCAGACTGCCCTTCGCGGGCGACTGAACGCGAGCAGCGAAGGGGAGGACTGAATCACGTGGGGCCGCTGAACGTCGCCCTGTGGCTCGGCGGGATCGTCCTGATCGCAATCGGGTACACCCGGGCCCGCGGTCCCTGGCGTCGCTACCAGGCGCTCAAGGCCCAGGACGCCAACGTGGCGCGCTACGGGGCATGGCGCGGCGGTGTTCGTGACGACGGCGCGACCGGAGCGTCCGTGGCGATGGCCATCCTCCGGCGCCAGGCGCAGGCCGGAGGCGCGATCGCCATCGCGGGGTTCGTGCTGGTCTTCCTGGGCTTCCTGATTCCGTAGCCGGTGGCCGGGCGGCGTCGCGCCCAGCGGTCGTGACCTCGGCCGGGCGGCGTCGCGCCCAGCGGTCGTGACCTCGGTCCACGGAGTGGGCCTTCGGTAGGTGTAGGCGGGAGTTCGAGCCGCGTGCGACCGTGCTGGACCCGGCAGATCGCCGGGCCACGCTCGACCTGGGCATCCGGTCCCCGTTCAGGACCTCGATCCTAGCCTCACGCACGGCCCAAGGCGCAGCACGTGGACGGTTGGCAGGAAACAGGGCAGCGGCCAAGAACCGGCGGCCACGAACCACGAACCCGCGCTTGGCCAGGCGGCCAAGGCCGGACCAGCGGGTCGGCTCCCGGCGCTCGCGCCGGTCCCCGTCAGCCGCGGGCCTCCTTGTCGTATGGGATGCCATCGGCGGCCGGCGGGACCGCCCGGCCAACGACGCCGGCCAGCACGATGATCGTGAAGATGTACGGGAGCATCCCGAAGATTTGGGGCGGGATCGTCGAGATGAAATCGCCGAGATCGCCCGCGGGTGGGGAAATGCGGACCGCCAGCTGCATCGACTGGACGGTCCCGAACAGGAGCGCCGCCCCGTAGGCACCAAGGGGCGTCCAGCGCCCGAAGATCATCGCGGCCAGGCCGATGAACCCGACGCCGCCGGTCATGTTGTCCTGGAACGAGTTGAACTGCTCGAGGGTGAGGTAGGCGCCCGCCATCCCGGCGAAGACGCCGCCCAGGATCACGCTCCGATAGCGCGTTCGGATGACATCGATGCCGACCGTGTCGGCGGCCTTCGGGTGCTCGCCCACCGCCCGGGTACGCAACCCCCAGCGCGACCGGAAGAGCAGGACCTGGAGCACCACCACGAACACGATCAGGCTCATCGCGATCGGGCCCTGGTTGAACAGGCCGTCGACGATCGGGCCAAGGAACGGGATCGTGGCCATCTCGTCGGGCACGTCCAGCCGCGGCAGCGTGTTGGTGCCGGACAGGCCGGTCGTGGAGACCAGCAGCTGGTTGAAGAAGGCGGTCCCACCTAGGGCCAGGATGTTGATAACCGTGCCGCTGATGATCTGGTCGGCCTTGATCGTGATCGACAGCCAGGCATGCAGGGTGGACAGGAGCATCGCGGCGATGACCGCTGCGACGATGCCCAGGATGGCGGCCGCCGGGACGCCGAGGACCGGGTGGAGATAGGCGCCGGTCAGGAAGGCCACGAAGGCGGCCGTGAGGATCATTCCCTCGATCCCGATGTTGGTCACACCGGATCGCTCGCACATCACCCCGCACAGCGCACCAAAGGCGATCGGCACCGCGTACTGAACGATCAGGTAGGAGAGCGGCGGGACTCGGTTGATCAACCAGTCGATGAAGCTGCCGATGTACGGGACATCGAGGGCAAGGGCCAGGATCGCGAGGGCCACGAGACCGATGACCAGGCCGAGCCACAGGAGGCGCGGATCCCGTCGGTAGAGGGGGAGGGTCGCGGCGGTCATCGCGGGCTCACGCAGCCGCCCCAGCGGCCTGGCGCCGCCGCGCCCTGGGCGCGATCAGGCGCTGGATGATGATCTGGGCGGCCACGAACAGCAGGATCACGCCCTGGACGATGCTGATGATGTCGACCGGGATGTCCGAGGCACGCTGCATCGCCCCCGAGCCGGCGCGCAGAACGCCGAACAGGAGTGCCCCACCGATCACCCCGAGCGGGTGGGCCCGCCCGAGCAGCGCGACCGCGATGCCATCGAAGCCATAGTTGACGATGTACTCGGCCGGATAATTCTTGGTGATCCCGAGGATCTCGACGCCGCCCCCGATCCCGGCCAGGCCGCCGGCGATGCTCATCGTCAGGACCGTGATGAACGCGGGCCGGATGCCCGCATACCGCGCGGCACTGGCATTGGCGCCCACGGTCCGGATCTCGAAGCCCAGGACCGTCTTGAACAGCAGGAACCAGACCGCGAATGCGGTCAGGACGGCGATGAAGATCCCGGCATGCAAGCGGGTGGTCTCGAGGATGATTCCGAGCACGGCCGGCGGCTGGATATCGGGCGTCCGGGGGAAGGTCGCGCCCGGGTCCTTGAAGGTGCTGCTCGCCAGGAGGTTCAGGAGCAGGAAGGCCGTGCTGTTGAGCATGATCGTGGTCACCACCTCGTGGGCGCCTCGCCACGCTTTCAGCGCTCCCGGGATGAATCCCCACGCCGCCCCGCCGAGCGCCCCGGCAAACAG
>JBKKDW010000108.1:0-5915 GCA_046708025.1 Candidatus Limnocylindrales bacterium | reverse complement strand
GGGTGGTGTAGTCCGCGAACAGCTTCGCGCCCCCATCCTTGAGCACGAAGTCGACCGACGGGCGGCCGTTCTGATCAGTTCCCACGGTCGCTGACTGGACCTGGTCGCCGCTGAACAGCGGCGGGTTCACCTTGAGATCGAGGACCTGCCCCACCTGGGCGGTGGTCTGGCCGAGCGGCACGAAGTCGAGCCGGCCTGTCTGCCCGACGAGGCGACGCACGGAATCGGGATCGGTGACACCGGGCAGCTCCACGACCACCCGGTCACTGCCCTGGGTGACCACGACCGGCTCGGACACGCCAGTCTGGTTGACCCGGCGCTCGACGATGTCCTTGATGATCGCCATGTCCTCGGCGGCTGGCGACGTGCCCTCGACTGGGAGCGCCCGGTACTCGACCCGCAGGCCGCCCTCGAGGTCGAGGCCAAGCTTGGTGACGATCGGACGCCAGCTGCCGTCCGCGCTCTGGGAGTCGGGCACGGCCAGCCCGGGCAGGAAATCCACGAGCAGGGCGAACACGCCAATGACCAGGATGAGGATCGGGCCGGCTCTACGCATCGAGGGGGGATGGTACACGGAACGACCTGCGCTCGTGCTCAGGCGCCCTCATGCGGCGTTGGCGCCTGTGCGCGAGTCCGATTACGTGTCGAGCGTCGCCTTGATCCGCGCCGCGAGTGACGGCCCGATCCCGGGCACCGCCGCGATCTGTTCGACCGGCGCGTCGCGCACGCGCTTGATCGAACCGAAGACCTTGAGCAGCTCGCGCTTCCGTTTCGGTCCGACCCCGGGCAGGTCGTCGAAGGCGGAACGGACCGCCCGCCTGGCCCGCAGGCCGCGATGGTAGGTGATCGCGAAACGGTGCGCCTCGTCGCGCAGCCGCTGGACGAGGTAAAGCGCCGGGGAGGTCGGCGCCAGGACGATAGGCTGGCTGCGGTCGGGCAGGAACAGCTCCTCGCGCTCCTTGGCCAGACCCGCCAGCGGCAGATCGTGCAGGCCGAGCGAGTCGAACGTCTCCCTCGCCGCGCTGACCTGGCCCTTGCCACCGTCCACGATGACCAGGTCGGGCATCGCCCAGCGACGGGCCTCCTCCGTTCCTTCCGCCCCGGTCCGAACCGTGCGGAAGCGGCGCTGGAGCACCTCCTGGTGACTGGCGAAGTCATTCGACCCGGTCACCGTCCTGATCCGGAACCGACGGTATTCGCCGCTGCGTGGCTTGCCGTCCTCGAACACGACCATGCTGCCGACCGATTCACTGCCGCCGATGTTGCTGATGTCGTAGCACTCGATGCGCAGCGGAGGAGCGGGCAGGCCGAGAGCATCGGCCAGCTCCTCGAGGGCCGCCAGGGTCTTGCCATGGTCGGCCAGCCAGCGCGCCTGCTCGCGGGCGAGCGTCTCCATGGCATTCCGGGTGGCGAGCGCCAGCAGCTCGCGTTTCTCGCCACGCTTCGGGACCCGAAGGTGCACCGGCCCGCCCCGGCGCTCAGCCAGGAATGCCTCGAGGACTCCGCTGTCGAGCGGGGACGACGGCAGGTAGACCTCGCGCGGGATCGAGCCAGCCCGGGCGTAGTACTGCTCGAGGAAGCTGGTCAGGACCTCATCGTCGGTGGCCTCGCGCATCGCTTCGAGCAGGAACACATCGCGACCGATCAGCTTCCCATCGCGAATCACGAACAGCTGGATGGCGGCCTGGTTGTCCTGGCGGGCGAGACCCATGAGGTCCAGCTCGGTTCGGGCGAAGGCCGCCATCTTCTGGCTCTCCATCGTCCGCTCGATCGCGCGCATCTTGTCGCGCAGGGTGGCCGCCCGTTCGTACTCCGTTCGCTCCGCCGCCGCCGTCATCTCGCGGCCCAGGGCCTTGACCAGGGTTTCCTGGCGACCCTCGAGAAAGAGCTCGACCTGGGCGATGTCGGCCCGGTAGGCCTCCTTCGAGATCGCCTGGATGCAGGGGCCCTGGCAGCGCTTGATGTGGTACAGGAGACATGGCCGCTGAAGCGCGCGCGCGCCGTCATGGATGTCGATCGTGCAGGTCCGGAACGGGAAGAGCCGGCGGACCAGGTTCATCGACTCATCAACGCTGGAGGCCGAGGCGTACGGCCCGAAGTAGCGGCTCCCGTCGTTGACCAGCTTGCGCGTCCGCTCGACCCGCGGGAAGTCGTCGGCCAGGGTGACCTTGATGTACGGATAGCTCTTGTCGTCCTTGAGCCGAACGTTGAAGCGCGGCCGGTAGCGCTTGATCAGGTTCGCCTCGAGGAGCAGCGCCTCGGAGACCGAGTCGGTCTGGGTGACCTCGACGTCCACCACCCGATCGATGACGCTCCGGATCCGGTGGATCTCGCCCGTTGGTGTCCCTTTCTGCCAGTACGAGCGCACGCGGTTGCGCAGGCTCTGCGCCTTGCCGACGTAGACGACGTCGCCGCGCTCGTCCTTCATGAGATAGACGCCCGGCTTGTCGGGCAGCCGGGCGAGCGCCGATTCGAGCTCCGGGGTCACGCCCCGATGCTATGCCATGCCGGCGCGGCGGGTGCGCGAGCTATTGACCGCTACGTCACCCCGTCACTACGGCGAACCAACGGGGCAGGCCGGAGCGACGGCCAGGTTGGAATCCGTGCAGTGGATCCGACCCTGGATCGCGGGGCTGATGAGATCTCCCGGTTGGGCGGCGATGTAGTCCGCGAGATCCTGGTCGAGGCGGTCCTGGGTGGTCATCCGGCTCTTGAAGTCCTGGTAACCGTCCCCACCGCTGGCGGTGAAGTCATTGGTTGTCAGGGTATACGTCGATGCGGCGGTCAGGTTGATTGACGCCCCGGTGCAGCTTCCATCAGCCGCCTGTCGAACCGCACTCAGGACGCGACTGCCGGTCCCGGGAATGGCGCGCGTCAGGGCGCTGAACGAGATCGGTGTGGCCTGAACATCGAAGGTGAAGCACAGGCCCGAGACTTGCCCGAACCGGCCGTTGCCGGTGGCAGGGAGCGAGGAGACGGCTGTCTCGAGGTAGTCCTTCAGCTCGGCACCGTTGATGGTCAGGGTCGCGGACACGTTGCCGAAGGGCAGCACGCCGAGGACCTGGCCGCGTGTGATCGCGAAGTGGCCGGCGCCATCCGGGACCGGGTATACGCTCGACGGGCAGAAGTCGCTCGCATTCGGATCCGTTGGCCCGACCGGGCAGGTCAGGTCGGCCCGAAGACCACCCGAGTTGGTGAGTGCGAAGTCGGTCGCATAGGCGAAACGCATGGCGTCGGTCGTCAGGTCGCCAATCAGGGATTCGCAGGCGCGGCCGTCCATTCGCCCAGTGGCCACGGTGCACGCGTCGGCGCGCGGCACGACGACGGTCGACTTGCCCACGACTGCGTTGAAGATCGGGGCGAGCTCGGCATTCAAGGTATCGATCCGAGCCTGGATCCCGGCATCGGGGGTGACCCCGATGTTCCATGGCTTGTGGAAGTCGGCCGTCGTGTAAACCACGCTACGCGACGCCGGGTCGATGACGATCCGGACTCGGGTGAAGCGGATGCCCCGGCTCCGGTTCTCGGTCACCAGCGTCCCGTTCGAGCGTCGGCTGATGACCTGGAAGTCGGTATGGTCACCGATCAGGACGTCGACGCCGGTCAGCTGGTCGGCCAGGTCAATCAGCGGGCCGGTCGGGTCCGTGAGCGTGCCGGCCGTGGCGCCGTCGTGGCCCATGACGATGACTGCGCGCACCTGCGTCTGGCGGAGCTTGTTAACCTCCGCCTGGACCGCCGGCAGCCGCGGAGCCACGTGGAACGGGTCGAATGCGTTCGGGAAGACGAGGGTCGGGGCGTCCTCGTTGGTAAAGCCGACGAGGCCGACCTTCGTGCCCTCGAAGTTGAATACGTGGGACGGCTTCCACTCCTTCGGCGTCTTGCCCTTTGCGTCGACCACGTTGGCCGACAGGAATGGATAGTCCGCGAGCGGGATGAGCGTGTTGCGCAGGTACGCCTGCCCCTTGTCGAAGTTGTGATTGCCGAGGCCATCGGCGTCGAAGCCCATGGCATTCATGAGCTCGATCGTCGGTGTGTCGCCGAAGAAGCTCGAGATTGGCGGCGTCGCGCCGACCGAGTCGCCCGCGGCGACCGTGATCGATCCGTCCTGGCTCTCAGCCCGGTAGAGATCGAACCACGGCTTCAGGAAAGCCGCTCCGCCAATCGTGAAGGTCGGGCCGAGCGAGTCGGCCGTCTCGCTCAAGGGCACGAGTTGGCCGTGGTAGTCGCTGATATTGAGAATCGAGTAAACGTTGAGCGACGGGTTCGTGGTCAGATTGACGAGAATCTTGCCACGCGCATTGTGCGGGCCGTCGATCCCCATGAGGAACGCGATCGTGGGGGCGAGATCGATAGCGCGGACGCCGGCGACCGGGTCCTGCTTCCGGATGCCCGGCCCAGAGGCGACGAACACCCCGTGCATGTTCACGTTCGCGTCGAGGTCGACGAGCTCGGGCAGGTACCCATGCTGGCCGAAGAACTGGCTGAAGGCGATGAGCTTACCCGGCGTCGCCGCGTCGCTCTGGTATGGCGGCCTGAACACGACGACGACGTCTCCGCTCCGGTTCGGGTGGAGCGAATCGGAGCCATCGACGTCGCGCAGCTCCTCCTTGAGGAGGACGCGATCGACGACCTGCTGCTGCCCGGGAAGGTTGGGATCGTCGAGGTTCGTGAAGTAGCTAACCAGGTTCTGGCGGACGGTCTCGTAGTCAGCCGCCGCGACCTGTGGTGCGTTTGAACCCAGCGGGTCCCGGCCGAAGAGGTCGATGTACAGCTGGACGGTGCCCCCAGCGTGACACTCCTTGACCAACGTGGCGGCGACGGCACGGCAATTCGACGACTGCTCGGGTCCGTAGCCCAGGTCGGCAAGCGCCTTGCTCGCGTTCACCGCGTACCACTGCGCTGCGAAACCGTGATCCGACGAGGCGAACACGGTCGCGTCCGTACCCATGAGGGTCCGCCCCAGGGCGAGTGTCTGGTCCGCCTCATGATATGCGGAGCGGATGTACCCCTCGCGGATTGCCAGGCGGCCGTCTGGCACGTCGTCGTCGGTCAGGTCGTCGTAGTACGGGTTCGGGTTGCCGTCCATGTCCGTCGGCGTGACCAGCCCCATGAACTGGTGCTGGAACTCGTCCGTCACCGGGCTCCCGAGCATCAGCAGGTCCGTATCGGGCTGCACGACCGTAAGGATGTACTGGAGCGCGGCCCAATGGAAGTCGGCCCACTTGAGTCCCTGCTCAACGTAGGTGTCCTCGTCGATGATCCCGGCCTCGAGCGGCGCGAAGTCGGCCGCGGTCGATGTCGGGAACATGTTCACGAGGGTGCTTTCGAAGTTCGGGTCGCACGCGCAGGCGGCGATCGCCCGGGCGACGGACGTGAAGTAGAGCTTGAACGAGCTGATCGACCCACCGCCACCGGCGAGACCGATGAGCTTCACATAGAAGCCGGCCGTCTGACCCGCGCGGGCGCCGATCAGGCCGTCCGCGCCGAGGAGTCGGACGTCCACCCAATCTCCTACACCCAGGTTCGCCGCGGCCAGGGTCGCGTTCTTGGCGGCGCCGGTGGGGGTGAGGAGCACCCGGTCATAGGCGGACGTCCCATCGATCACCGAGTCATACACGTACACGTCGTAGACGCGAGTGGGATTCTGGGCTGCAAAGGTGGTGGCCACGGTCAGAACCGTCTGCTGTGGCGGGCTGGCGCCGTCGTCGCCGGCGGGCGCGTTCGTCCAACCCGACGCGAGCGAAAAGGCTGCCAGCAGATACGAGACGCTGAAGGTGGCGGCACCTGATTGCTCGGAAGCAACGAGCGGGTAGGTGAGCACGCCGCGCGTCGAGAAGAAGTTGCGGAAGTCTATTACCGGCCCCTGAAGGGCCGGAAGGAAGTTGCGGGCGCCGGCCCACTCGACGGCCACAACC
>JBKKDW010000107.1:0-25966 GCA_046708025.1 Candidatus Limnocylindrales bacterium | reverse complement strand
ATCGAGCGCCTGGTTCTGCACGACCCTGCACTTGCCGCCTTCATGGTTGCCCGGCCCACCGCCGACCGCGCAGATCTCGCCGAGCGCGCCCTTCGAATCGGCCTGCTGGCCCTCCAGGACGCCGGCGTGACAGTCAACGTGGACGTCGTCCGGGCCGAATTCGAGAAGCTGGTGCGCCAGGCCGAGTCGGTCAATGAGAAGGCCGCGGCCACGCTCGAGCAGACCCTGCGCGCCAACTTCGCCGACGGCGACGGACGCCTGCCACGGACCCTCGAGAAGGTCCTCGGCGATCGCGGCGCGCTGCGCGCGATGGTCGAGGAGCTGTTCGACGAATCGAAGCGCGACAGTGCGATCGGTCGGATCGGCCGGATGCTCGAGCGCTACTTCGACGGCGATGCCTCCAAGCTGGCCGTCCTGCTGGACCCGACCCGACTGAATTCACCGATGCACCAGTTTCGTCAGGAGATGACCGCCGGATTCAAGAGTCTTGAGGAACGCCTTGTCGCGATCGAGGCGGCGGCAACGGCGCGCGGCGCCGAACGGGCGCACTCGGCCGCCAAGGGCGCGGACTTCGAGGACCTGCTCGAGGGAATGCTGGCGGATCTGGCCCGCGGCGCCGGCGACCTGCTCGATCGGACGGCGACCGAGGCCGGGACGATCCTGAAATCCAGGAAGGGCGATTTCGTGCTGACCGTCGACGCGCGAGTCGCGCGCGGCTCGGACCTCCGGGTCGTCATCGAGGCCAAGGACCGTCCGATGTCCATGCGTGCCATCCGCGACGAGCTGCGCGAGGCCAGGGAGAACCGCTGCGCCGCCGTCGCGGTCGTGGTGTTCACGCCGGCGCATGCACCCTCCGGGGTGGCGCCGTTCACTATCGTCGGCGACGACGTCTACTGCGTTATCGATCCCGAGGCGCCCGAACTGGCCAACCTGGAGGCCGCCATCCGGCTGGCGCGCCTGCTGGCCCTGGCATCGCTCGTGGAGCACGAGTTTGAGGTCGACGCCGCCGCGATCGGTGCCGCGCTGACCGCGATCCGCGAGCAGCTCGACGTCGTCCGGGCACTCAAGGCGCAGTTGACGTCCATCTCGACCGCCACGAAGGCTGTCTGGTCGGGCCTCGATCAGCTGCGCTCGAACATCCTGACCCGCGTCGCCGAGGCCGAGGCCGAGATCCGCTCGTAGCCGGGACCGGGCGTTTCGCCGCTTGCGCGCGTGCGCTATCGTGGCCTTCCGACACCCGGGCCGGGTACTCTCGGGGGTCGTCGGCCAGCAAACGAGGATCGCCATGGCGCGTTCGATGTGGAAGGGGGCCATCCAATTCGGGCTGGTCACCATCCCGGTCAAGCTCTATCTCGCGACCGAGTCCAAGGGCATCAGCTTCAACATGCTCCACAAGGACGACCTGTCGCGGATCCAGATGAAAGTCTGGTGCCCCGTCGAGGACGAGCCGATCTCCCGCTCCGAGACCGTCAAGGGCTACGAGTATTCGCCCGGCGAGTACGTGGTCGTCACCGACGAGGACCTCGAGCGCGTCCCGCTCAAGACCGTGCGCTCGATCGAGATCGAGCAGTTCACCAAGGCCGAGCGCGACGACGCCGCCATTCGATTCGTCAAGAGTGCCTACTACCTTGAGCCGGACAAGATCGGTCGCAAGGCCTTCCACCTGCTCAAGTCCGTCCTCGAGAAGGAAGGCCTGACCGCGATCTGCAAGGTCGTGATCAAGGATCGCGAGGCCCTCGCGGCGCTCGATCCGTTTGGCGACACGATGCTGATGACCACACTCCACTGGCCAGACGAGATCCGCTCGACCGCCGAATTGGATCTCGGTGACGAGAAGTACGAATTCAAGCCCGCGGAACTGGCGATGGCGAACCAGCTGGTCTCGGCGATGACCGGCGAGTTCGACCCGTCCCTCTACAAGGACGAATATCGACAAGCCCTCGAGGAGGTCATCCAGGCCAAGGTCGACGGCAAGGAGACGGTCGCGGTCGAGGCGCCCGAGGAGAGCGGCAACCTGATCGACCTGATGGCCGCCCTGGAGGCCTCGGTGAATGCCGCCAAGGCCGCCCGCCAATCGAGCGATACGAAGCCCGTCTCCGTGTCGGAGGCCAAGGCCGCGCGGGCACGCCGCAAGACGACCGCCGCCAAGGCTGCCGACGCCGTCGAAGCCGAAGGCGAGGCGGAAGCCCCCTCGAAGCCAGCCCGGAAGCGCAAGACGGCCTGACCCCGTCACGAGCGGCCGGCACGCCCTTCGGTCGCATGCCGCTTGACGAATACCGCCGCAAGCGAGACTTCGCCCAGACGCCGGAACCGGCGCCCGCGGCTGAGGCGTTCTCGGCCGCAACCGGATCCCGGGCCGGCCGTTTCGTCGTTCAGCGCCACTGCGCGACCCGGCTTCACTATGACCTCCGGCTCGAGGTCGCCGGCGTGCTCGTCTCGTGGGCGGTGCCCCGGGGTCCGACCCTCGACCCGACCCAGCGGCGGATGGCCGTCCACGTCGAGGACCATCCGATCGAGTACTTCGACTTCGAGGGCGTGATCCCGGCGAAGCAGTACGGCGCAGGCGACGTGATCGTGTGGGACTGGGGCACTTGGGAAGGCGAAGCCCCGACGCTGGATGCCAGGGCGGCGATCGAGACAGGCGAGCTGAAGTTCCGGCTCTCCGGGCAGAAGCTGAAGGGCCGCTTCACGATCGTGCGCACCAACGGCCGCCGGCGCCGGGGTGATGACCCATCGGCGCGGGCCTTCGAGGACGATGCGGGCGACCAGTGGCTGCTCATCCACAAACGCGACGAGCACGCGCTGGCCGGCTGGGATGCCGAAGACCATCCACATAGCGTCAAGTCGGGTCGTACCAACGACGACGTGAAGCTGGCGCGCGACTCCGTATGGAACGGTGACGCGCCTGCGGCTGCCGCCGAGATCGATCTGAGCGGTGCCGTCGAGGCGCCACTGCCGGCAAGCATCGAACCAATGCTCGCGACGCTCGCAGCGAAACCATTCAGCGACCCCGACTGGTTGTTCGAGATCAAGTGGGATGGCTTCCGGGTCCAGGCCGTGATTGCCGACCGCAGGGTCCAGCTGTGGACTCGCAATCTCAAGGACGCCGCGACCTATTTCCCGCGATTGCTCACGCCACCGACCTGGATCGAGGCGCGTGAAGCGATCGTGGATGGCGAGGTTGTCGCACTCGATGAGGCCGGGCGGCCCGATTTCGGACTGCTCCAGGAGCGGCTCGGCCACGCCTCGGCCATGGGTCTTGTCTACCAGGCGTTCGACTTGCTCTATCTCGACGGGCGTTCGTTGCTGGCGGTCGCCTTGGAGGATCGCAAGCGGCTGCTCCAAAGCGTGCTCCGGCCCCATCCGCGCGTCCGCTTCGCAGCCCACGTCAACGGGGAGGGGTTGGCGTTCTACGTGGCCGCCAGAGCCAACGGCCTCGAGGGCGTGATCGCCAAGCTGCGGCGTTCGCGATATGAGCCGGGCCGACGGACGGCAGCGTGGCTGAAGCTGAAGATTCGCCCGGAGCAGGAGCTGGTCGTGGGTGGCTGGACGCCGGGCGAGGGCAACGCCAGCGACCTCGGCGCGGTCGCCGTCGGCGTCTACGAGGACGGCCGGTTACGCTTCAGCGGCAAGGTCGGGTCCGGGTTCGACGGGCGGACCCGGCGCTTGATCCGCGAACGTCTCGCGCTGCTCGAGACCGACGATCCTGCGTTCGATCCGGCACCGCCGCGCGACTATCGAGGGCGCTGGGGCGGCGACCTGCGCGATGTCCACTGGGTTCGGCCCGAGCTCGTGATCCGGGCTGAGCTCGGCGGCTGGTCGCGCGACGGCATGGTTCGCCAAGCCGCCTTCAAGGGCATCGAGGCAGGGCGGGATCCCACAACGGTCACGCGCGAGCGGGCCGCTGTAACGGCCGAGGCCGTGCGTTCGGCCGAAGCGGCAGAACCTGGGCGGCTGGGCGCCTCAAGGCGCGCGCGGGCGCCATCGGACGCGCCGGGCCCATCGGACGCGCCGGGCCGATCGGACGCCCCGGGCCCATCGGACGCGCGGGACACAACCACCATCGACGATCGCCCTGGGGAAATACTGGCGGCGCCAGGGGTGCGGGCGTCGACGGCGCCGGAGAATCGCCCGACGGAGATCGTCGATGGGAGTGATCCGGGCGGCTCGGGCGGCTGGGGCGGCTCGGTCGGTTTCAACGCCCCATCGGCGAGTGAGTTCGACGCCCTCGAGCAGCTCGGCCAGGAGGGTGTCTGGCGAATCGGCGGTCACGACCTGAAGCTGACCAACCTGGACAAGCCGCTGTTCGAGGCAGACCCGCCGATCAAGAAGCGCGAGCTGATCGGCTACTTCGCACGGATCAGCCCCACCATGCTGCCCCACCTGGCCGGCAGACCGCTCAATCTGCAGCGCTTCCCGAACGGTGCCGGCGCTCCGGGCTTCTGGCAGAAGGACATCCCCTCGACGGCTCCGACCTGGCTTCGTCGCTGGCGTGAGACAGGCCTCGATGGCCGCGAGGACCGGAACGCCAACGACCATCTGATCGCCGACCAGGTCGCGACCCTGGCCTGGCTCGGCAACCAGGCCAGCTTCGAGATTCACGCCTGGACCGGACGCCTGCCGGAGCCCTGGCAACCCACCTTCGCGCTGATCGACATCGATCCGGGCGACCGGACAACCTGGGACGAAACGCTGATTCTCGCCCGGCTCTACCGGACGGCGCTGGGGCATCTCGGCGTGCGCGGCTATCCGAAGACCACGGGCAAGCGGGGCATGCAGATCTGGATCCCGATCGTTCCCCGTTACAACTTCGCCGAGACCAGCACGTGGGTCGAGCGCATCTCGCGCGCGGTGGGCGCAACCGTGCCGGAGCTCGTGTCATGGGAGTGGGCCAAGGGCGCAAGGCAGGGTCGCGCCCGGCTCGACTACACCCAGAACGCCTCGATCAAGACGCTGGTCGCGCCATATTCAGTCCAGCCCGCGCCGGGCGCACCGGTCTCCGCCCCGATCGCCTGGGACGAACTGGACGACCCTGACCTTCGTCCGGACCGCTGGACGATCCGGACGATCATGGCTCGCATCGCGGAGCGTGGCGACCTCTTCGCGCTTGCCCAGACCGACGCCCAGGAGCTGCCTACGGTCTGATCTGGCATGGCGCGCGGTGGCCACCACCGAGTTCAGTCCAGGGCGAGCACCCCGAACAGGAGTTCCCCTGTCGACTGGTGGACCCGCGTGCACTCGATCACGACTACGATGTCGTCCCGGTTCGGCCAGTTCGGATCATAGACGCGCAGCCGCACGGTTGGGCCGTCGAGCGTGTAGCCGTAGGCGAGCACCTGGTGATTCCGGGTCAGCCTGAGCGGATCGGGTCCCTGGTGGCGGATCAGGCCGACCATGGCGAGGCGGCCCGCATCGATCCTGGCGCGGATTCGCGGCCACTCGGTCCCACGGCTGCGACGCACGGCGCGCGCAACCCCGAACGCGCCGATCCACCAGAAGCGGATGGGCGTGCGCAGCCAGTCGAGTGATTGGAGCTGGCGCTGGACGAGCGCCTGGAACAGGGCCGAGCCATTGGTCGGCGGCGTTGTGTCGACAGGAATCGGCAGGCCGCCTTCGAAGCAATCGCGGACGTACCAGGCCATCCCGCCGCACAGTCCGTTGGCCGCGTCGCCGATCCTGAACCAGCGCGGATCGAAGGGTCCAAGGCGCAGCGTCGGGCCGGGTGGAAAGCGATTCGCGAAGTGGAGCGCGTGCGTACGTGGCAGAAAGCCAGGGACGGCATGGGTTTCGACCATGACGACGACAGTACGACATCGCGTGGGCGTGGTAGCCGGCTGTCGCATTGACACGCTCGCCCGGGTGAGTGACCAGATACTCCACGTCTCGAGGATGCCGTGAACACCAGTTTCCGGACCGTGGAGTCATCGCCAATCCAGCGTCGCGCTGACGGTACAATCAGCCCGCGCACCCCCGAGTAACGGACAGCCATCGGAGCTCAGTGGCAACAGCACGGGACACTCGTCCAGGCGGGATTCGGACCCTCGAGCGCGCTTTCGCGATCCTGGAGCTGCTCGGGTCGGCCGAAAGCGGCTTGACCCTGTCCGCCATCGCCCAGAAGATCGACCTGCCGATCGGGACTACCCATCGAATGCTCAAGGCGCTGACCGCCCAGGGCTACGTCGAGCAGGACGTGCGGACGCGCTGGTACGAGCTGGGCCTGAAGGTGATGGAGTTGCGCGGTTCAGTGATCATGCAGGCGGTTCGAATGGCCGCCGAGGTCAGACCCTACCTGCGGACGCTCTCGATCCAGACCGGCCTGCGCTGCCACCTGGCCATCTACCGCGCCGGCAGCGTCATCTACATCGATCGGGTCGACAGCGGATCCGATGGCACCGCCTATGTGCCGCTCGGGCTGCAGGCGCCGGCGTATTCAACCGGACTCGGCAAGGTCCTGCTCGCCTACGCGCCGACCGAGGAAGTCGAAGCACTGTTGGCCTCGACCAGCCGCGAGAAGTTCACCAAGAACACCATCACCGACCCGAACGACCTGCGCGAGGAGCTGAGCCTGACCCGGCAGCGAGGCTTCGCCATTGACCATGGCGAGACGGTGGAGTTCCGCAGCTGCATCGGTGCCCCCATCTTCGACTATCGGGCGCATGCCATCGCCGCCATCTCCGTGGCGAGCACGGTGGACGAAGTCATCCGCCGGGCAGCCGAGCTGGAGTCGATCGTGGTCGCCACCGCTCGCGCAATCTCGGACCACTTTGGCTATCGCACGACCGATGGCGCCGCGTTCCCAGGAGCGGCCGCCCCGGAGTTGCTTCCCCTCGAGGGGACCGTCGCGGCCCTCGGTCGCTGATCAGGGCCGCTGCGGCGCCCGGTCCAGATGGAGTAACGCGGCGTGGAGCGATGCCGGCCGAACCGACTCGAGGGTGGCATCGTGACCGTCGAACGGTGCCGGAAGGCGGCGTAGAAACTCACGGACGGCGGTCTCGACTGATGGCGGCCTCTCGGCCGTGACCTGGGCGGCGACCTGGTCCGCGATCGGCGGGAAGCCGCGACTCTCGTCCAGCAGTGCGACGATGGCGCCCGTGGCTCCGATCGGCGAGCGAGCGGCGAGGTTCGCCGACCGAAAGGGATGACCCAGCCCGATCACGGTCAGGCGCAGCCCGGCCAGCCGCTCCAGGGACGACGTGTATACGTCCGCGTCCTCGTACAGGGGCAGGCCGGCGCTGCCGCCGAGGCCCTGCACGGCGTCGCCCACCAGGGCGATCTCGTCAGGATGGACGATGAACGACACTGAACCGCCGGTGTGGCCCGGCGTGTGGACCACGTCGATGTCGACGCCTGCCCCGAGCTCGATCCGGTCGGCATCGTGGAGCGCCCGAGGCGCCCCGAAGGGATCGCCTGCCAGCTCCAGCAGCAGCGCGTCGCGTTCGTCAGCTCGACGACCCAGACCTGTCCGCCGGAAGGCACGGCTGAAGATGTCCAGGGCGAGATCGCCGCCTGCTTGCCCGGGCAGCCGATGGGCGTCGTCGGGATGGATTCGCACCTCAGCGCCCGACACCTTGACGACCGCCCCGTGTCCGCCGATGTGGTCCGGGTGCCCATGCGTCGAGAGCACGAGGTCGACATCCGCAAGTGACAGGCCGGCGGCGGTCAGGGCCGGCGCGATGACCTGGCTCGGGTGACCTGGGAACCCGGTGTCGACGAGGGCGACGCGACGCCCGATGACGACGTATAGCGCCACGAACCCGGCACCGATCGGTCCGCGGATGAGGCGGACGTGGTCACCGACCCGCGTCGTCACTGCCACTCTGTGAGATACGATATCAGTAGATGGAATCGCCCTCGTTCGACCATCGGGCGCGGCTCGACCTCGTGCCTCGCGTGTCCCTTGGCACGCTGCCGACGCCGCTCCAGGAAGCCCCTCGATTGGCCGGGCTGCTCGGCGTCCGACGGGTCCTCGTAAAACGCGATGACCTCACCGGACTGGGCCAGGGCGGGAACAAGGTCCGGACGCTTGAGTTGACCGTCGCCGAGGCGCTCGCCGGTGGCGCGGACCTGCTCGTCGGGGCCGCCTACGTCCACTCGAACCACTGTCGCCAGCTCGCGGCCGCCGGAGCGCGCCTGGGGCTGGAGGTCCGCCTGCTCCTCCGCCAGCGCCCCGACCTGCCGACCACCTGGCAGGGCAACCTGCTCCTCGATGCTCTGTTCGGCGCGGAGATCGAGTTCGTCGAGGCGCCCGACACCGTCGCCCTGCTCGAGCTCGCGCAGCGGCGGGTCGACGGGTTCCGGGCCGCCGGCCGGCATCCTGCGCTTCTGACCCTCGCCCCGGGGACGAAGTCACTCGGTGCGATCGCGGCGATGCGCACGCTGCTCGAGATCACGGCCCAGCTCCGCGACGCAGGCGAGGCGCGCTGCCGGATCTACGTGAGCTCGGGCGGGCCTACCTACGCTGGCCTGCTGGCGGCCGCGCGGCTGACCGGGTCGGACCTGTCCATCTGCGGCATCTCGCATCAGTTCGACCGGGCCGGACAGGTCGCGATCGTCACCGGCCTTCTGTCGGACATCGAGGCGCTGCTCGGGCTGTCCGTTCCGGATGGACCACCCCAGATCGACATCGACGACCGGTTCATCGGGCCGGGGTACGGGATCGCCTCGGAGGCAGCCCTGGACGCGATCCGGGTCGCGGCCTCGGTCGATGGCCTGGTCCTGGACCCGATCTACACCGGCAAGGCGATGGCCGGCCTGCTCGCGCACGCTCGCGAAGGCCGCCTGACCCGGGACGACGTGATCGTCTTTCACCACACCGGCGGCGTGCCGGCCGTGTTCACCTTCGCCGACCTTCTGCGCGAACGGCCGGCGCCGAGCCCCGCCTAGTCGATCGCGTCGGTGGGTGTGGCCGGCGCTGCGTTCCAGATCCGGGCCAGTTCCGGGTCGTCGGGGGATGGGGTCCGGGCATTCCGCCCGCCGTCGACCCGGATGACCTCGCCGCTGACGTACGACGCCTCGGATGAGGCCAGGAAGGCCACCACGTTCGCGATCTCCTCGGGCCGGCCGGGACGCCCGATCGGGATCATCGCCCAGCGCGCGACATTGCCCGGCGTCGGGTGGTCGTCCACCTGGCGGTCGTTCACGATGTTGCCGGGTTGGACCGCATTCACCAGGACTCCGTGCGGACCAAGCTCGGTCGCCAGGCATCGACTCAGCGCCTCGAGGCCGGCCTTCGCGGCGTCGTAAATGACGGCGTTCGTATGGGCCGCGAGCGCTCCAGTGCTCGAGATGAAGACGATCCGGCCGCCCCGACCACGCTCGACCATCGAGCGGGCGACCGTCTGGGCAATCAGGAAGTGGGAGGCCAGGTTCAGCTCGATCTGGCCGTCGAGATCGCTCTCCGTCACCTCGAGCGCCGGTCCAATCCTGCCCTCGCCAGCGGCCGATACGAGGACGTCCACGCCATCGGGCACCAGCCGCGCGATCTCGCCCAGGATCCGCCGGACGTCCGCCCGCACCGCCAGGTCACCACTCACGCCAAGCGCGTCGATACCCTCCGCGCGGAGGGCATCAACCATGGCCTCGAGGCCCTCGGGCCGGCGACCGACCGCGATGATGCGCGCCCCGTCGCGGCCCAGGCGTCGGGCGCAGGCACCTCCGATCGCCCCGCTGGCGCCGGTGATGATGGCGGTGATCACGGGTCGACGCCCAGGCTCAGGCCGGGGCCGGGACCACTTGCGCTGACGGCGCCTGCCGGGCGAGCGCACCGGCGCCCGGCAGGTCGCGCCAGAAGTGGCAGGCGACCGACGTCCCGTCGCCTGCATCCTCGAGCTGCGGCTCGACCTGCGCACACAGGTCCTGCGCGTACAGGCAGCGGGTGCGGAACCGGCAGCCCGACGGCGGATTCGTGGGGCTCGGGATCTCGCCTCGAAGGACGACCCGCCGGCGCGATCGTTCGATCGCCGGATCCGCGATCGGAGCGGCCGACACGAGTGCCTGGGTGTAGGGATGCCTGGGCATGGAGAAGATGCTTCGGCTTGGCCCCTGTTCGGCGATCCGGCCGAGGTACATCACGGCCGCCCGGCTCGACACGTGCCGCACCACGTGCAGGTCGTGGGCGATGAACAGGTAGGCCATGCCCAGCTCACGCTGCAGCTCGTCGAGCAGTTGAAGGACCTGGGCCTGGATGCTCACATCGAGCGCTGCCACGGGCTCATCGCAGATCACCAGGGACGGCTCCAGCGCCAGCGCGCGGGCGATCCCGATCCGTTGGCGTTGTCCACCCGAGAACTCATGTGGAAAGCGCGAGCCGGCGTCGCTCGGAAGGCCGACCCGATCCAGCAGCTCGACCACGCGCCGGCGGCGCGCCTCCCGGTCGCCAACCCTGTGGATGTCGAGTGGTTCACGAACGATCGAGGCGACCGCCAGTCGTGGGTTCAGGCTGCCGTACGGATCCTGGAAGATCATCTGGGCTCGTCGTCGCAGGCCAGCGATCGCGGCACGATCCGGACCCATGACGTCCGTGCCCTCGAACCGGACGGTCCCGCTCGTCGGTCGCACGAGCTGAAGGATTGCCCGCCCGGTGGTGCTCTTGCCCGAGCCGGATTCGCCGACCAGGCCCACCGTCTCGCCGGGCGCGATGTCGAGGGAGACGCCTTCGACCGCGTGGACGACCCGCCGGGCGCCCCGCCAGCCGATCCCGGGGAGCGTGAACCGAACCGTGAGGTCGCGAACCTCCAGGAGGCTCCCGTCCTGGGATGTCATGACGCCGGGATCCTCGGTTCGGCAACATGGCAGGCAGCGGCGCGATCGGCGCCCATCAGGCGCAGGGCGGGCGTCTCCTGCCGGCAGCGATCGATGACATAGGCACAACGCGGAGCGAACGCGCAACCGATCACCCCGTGGCCGATCGTCGGTGGGTGCCCGGGGATCGGCGTGAGGCGGGTGGTGGCTTCGTTGCCGAGCTGGCGGACCGTATCCAGCAGCCCCATCGTGTAGGGCTGGGCCGGATCGCGGAAGACATCCTCGACCAGGCCGTGTTCGAGGATCCGCCCGCCGTACATCACGTAGACCCGATTGGCGACGCCGGCCACGACCCCCAGGTCATGGGTGATCAGCAGCACCGCCATCCCCATCTCGCGCTGGAGCCGGGCCAGCAGCTCCATGATCTGGGCCTGGATCGTGACATCGAGCGCGCTCCTCGGCTCGTCCGCGATCAGCAACTCCGGGCCGGCGGCGAGCGACATGGCGATCATCGCGCGCTGTCGCATTCCACCCGACAGCTGGTGGGGGTAGGCGTCGACCAGCTTGCCAGGCGCCGGCACGTCGACCATGGTCAACAGGTCGATCGCGCGGGATCGGGCGGCTCGCCCGTGCAGGTCGTGGTGCCGTTCCAGCGATTCGGTGATCTGGCGCCCGATCGTCAGTACCGCGTTGAGCGAGGACATCGGGTTCTGGAAGACCATCGCGATCCGCCGGCCCCGGATATCCCGCATCGCGCGCTCGCTCAGGGCGGTCATGTCCGTCCCGTCGAGGGCCAGGCGCTCTGCCGTGGCGCGCGATCCGGGCGGGGTGAGGCGCATGACGGCCAGCGACGTGATGCTCTTGCCCGAGCCCGATTCGCCGACCAGCGCCACCGTCTCGCCCCTGCCCACCGAGAACGACACCCGGTCCACGGCGACGAGCTCGCCCTGGGGCGTGGGAAAGAAGACGCTGAGCTCGCGCACGTCCAGCAAGGGCGACGCGCTGGCCTGCGCCGCCCTCGCGCCCAGCAACGGGTCGATCCCGATCATGACCGGGCCGCGCGCCGGCGCGGGTCGAGCCGATCCTGCAGACCGTCGGCCAGGAAGGTCAGCGAGAGGACCAGGATCCCGATGGTGACGGCCGGAAAGATGGTGTAGGTCGGGGCGTTGGACAGGTAGTCCTGGGCGCCGCTGAGCATGGCCCCGATGGACGGCTCGGGCGGCTGCGCGCCGAGCCCCAGGAAGCTGAGCGACGCTTCCGCGACCACCGCCTGCGGGGTAGAGATCGCGAGCTGGACGATCAACGGGGTGACCGCGAAGGGCAGGATGTGGACGCGCATGATGCGCAGGCTCGAGGCACCCATGGACCGGGCCGCCTCGACGTGCACCCCGTACAGGTTCTGGATCGTGACCGACCGCACCAGGCGCGCGAAGACGGGTGTCTCCGCGATCCCGATCGCCAGGATCACATTCAGCCGACCAGGCCCCACCAGCAGCACGATCGCCAGTGCCAGGAAGATCGTCGGCCAGGCGAGCAGCAGGTCCATGATCCGGTTGGCCAGCGCGTCGTATTTGCCGCCGAAGTAGCCGGACGACACGCCGATGATGGTGCCGGAGATCGCCGCGACGAGGACCGCCGCGAGGCCGGCGAGGAGGGCTGGCTGCAGGCCGGACAGGAGCCGGCTGAAGATGTCGCGGCCCACCTCGTCCGTGCCCAGGATGAACGTCGACGACGGACCTTCCAGGCGGTGCTCCAGGTGCAGCTCGATCGGGTCGAAGCGGGCCAGGACCAGCGGACCGAACACCGCGGCGAGGACGATCACGCCCAGGATGCCGCCGCCAATCAGGAGACGGGCGTCCAATCCTCGCGCCCGGCCCCTGACGGATTGGCGCGGGACGGCCGGAACGGCGATCGTCACGATCCGCCCCGACCGGTCCGAATGCGTGGATCGAGGATGCCGTAGGTGAGGTCCACGATCAGCGACATGGCCAGGAGCACGACCGCGGCCAGGATCAGTCCGGCCTGCACGATCGGATAGTCACGATTGAAGATCGAGCCGACAATCAGCCGACCGAGACCCGGATAGGAGAACACGGTCTCGGTGACGACGGTCCCCGCGAGCAGCGTCCCGAGGCCGATGCCGGCGATCGTGATCGTCGGGACGAGCGCATTTCGGACCGCATGGCGCCCAATGACCGTCAGTGGCCTGAGGCCCTTGGCGCGGGCAGTCAGGACATGATCCTGGCCCATGGCCTCGATCAGGGCCGCGCGCATGAAGCGGGCCAGCACGGCAGCGAACGGCAGACCGAGGGCCACTGCCGGCATGACCAGGTAGCGCAGACCCTCCAGCGGCGATTGGCCGGTCCCGCCGGCCCCCGACGACGGAAGCCAGCGCAGGTTGACCGCAAACACCAGGATCAGGACGATCCCGCTGACGAAGCTCGGCACGCTCAGCAGGATCGCCGACAGGGTCGAGATGACGATGTCCAGCGGCTTGCCGCGCGACAGCGCCGCGACGATCCCGGCCCCGATCCCGAGCGTCATCGCGATCAGGCCGGCTGCAAGTGCGAGCCGGACGGTGTAGCCGAACGCGTCGAACATGACGTCCGTGACGGGCAGGTTGGTCTGGAAGGAGCGTCCCAGGTCCAGGCGCGCCGCGTCAGACAGCCAGATGACATAGCGGACCGGCAGGGGCTCGTTGAGGCCGAGGCGGCCACGCTCAATGGCGATCTGTTCCGGCGTCGCCTCGGGCCCGAGTTTGATCGTGGCCGGGTCGCCGGGCGATGCCTGGATGACCAGGAACACGAGTAGCGACGCGATGAACAGGGTCGGCAGGAACTGGAGCAGACGAGTCAGGAAATAGCGGCCCAACAGGCTTTCCCTCCGGGACTGGTCTGCTCCGTGGCAGCGCGGCCGCCCAGCGGCCGCACCATCCTACGCCTGGATCGACGCCCCTGAGAGCACGATCGCCCCGATGAGGTCGACCGGGATCTCACTCACCTTGGCCGAGTACGCCCAGTACTGGGATCGCGTCGAGATCACCAGCACGTGGGACGAGTCGACCAGGATCTGGTTGCACTTCTGATAGATCGTCGTCCGCTTGGCCGGGTCGATCTCCGCGGCCCCATCGGCAACCAGGCCGATCAGTTCGGGGTTGTTGTAGCCCCAGATGGTCTCGGCGCCGCCACCGAAGTTCCGCTGCGTGCTCCAGAAGATGGCCGGGTCGCGGTTACCGCGCCCGTTGTTCCAGATGACCAGGTCCGTGTTGGGATCCTTGCCGCTGCCGATATCACCCCAGCGGGCGGAGTCGACCGGCTCGATTTCCAGGGTGACCCCGATCTCCTTGAGCGAGGCCTGCCAGATCAGCCCGTAGGTCGCTGCCCTGGGGATGTCGGACGGAGCCGGGTAGACGATCTTCAGATCCGCGACGCCGGCTCCGTCGAGCAGCCGCTTGGCCTCGACCAGATCGTATGGGTGAGCCTCAACGAGATCCGCCTGGTAGCCGAGCGAGCTCGGGTTGTGGAACGGGGTTGTGACCCCTTTTTCGAGGCCTTCGTCGCCGGCCGCGACCATCGCCGCCCGGTCCATCGCATACGACAGGGCGCGACGCACGTCCGGGTTGTCGAAGGGCGCCTTGCGGACGTTGAAGTACACGTCCCAGACACCTCCGCCGGGTGTGACGTCAACGCGATAGGCGTTGTCGCCGGCGATCGACTCGATCTCGGCCGGGTTCGCGATCAGGATTCCGTCGACGCTGCCCGACTGCAGGTTCTGCAGCAGGTTGGTGGCGCCGCCGTACAGGGAGATCTGGATTCCGCCGAGCGCCGGCTGGCCCTCGACATAGTAGTCCGGGTTGGCTTCGAAGGTCACGCTCTGACCCGGGATCAGCTCGGTCAGCTTGAACGGACCGGTGCCCACCGGGGGCGTCGCCACGAATCCGTAGTCGGTCGGGTTGTCGATTCGGATCGCGTGCCAATAGTCGAGGATGTCGGCGATGTAGGGGATCGGCGCGGAGGCGCGCAGGATGAGGGTCGTGGCGTCTGGGGCCTCAACGGCGGTGATCTTCTCGAGCACTCCCTTCATCTCCACGACGTTGGGGTCCTCGGCGATGGCGGCATCGGACAGGTAGCCATACATCGTGACGTAGTCCTGGGCGCTGAAGTCCTTGCCGTCGTGCCACTTCACGCCCGATCGAACCTTGATCTCGACTGACTTGCCGTCCGCTGCCAGCTGGTACGACTCGGCCAGGTCGAAATGCTCCTTGCCGTCAGAATCGCGCCAGACGAGCCGCGAGAAGACCGTGTTGTAGATCTCCGTCTCGGAGCCCGAGATGTCCCACGGATTGAAGTCGGTGATGTCGCCGGCCCGGCCATAGCGAAGGATCGCGCCGGGTGTAGCCGGCGCCGCCGAGCCTGTGGCCACCGGGCCGCCGGACGGAGCCTGGCTGACGGCCGCCGGCGCGCAGGCGACCGCGGTCATGGTCAGACCGCTGTACGCGATGAACCGCCGCCGGGACAGCCTGATGCCCCCAGCCTGAATCACGGGACCTGCCATCACGAGCTCCTCCAAGACGGTTCCGGTAGGCATTCATTCCTGCTCGGGCGATCGTACGGACCCACGGCGGCAGTGTCAATGGCTTTGGAAGCGATTTTCACGTGGTGGAAATGGGCGGCCCGGGCTGCGCCTCCCGATAGGCTAGCAGGGTCGCCTCGCTCGGCGGGTAGACTCCGTGGATGGAGCCGCCCTGCTCCACCAGCCCAAGGACATAGGCCTCCAGCCGCTCCTGCTCGAGCGCATCCATGGCGACTGCCTCGACCATGGCCGCCGGGATCACGACGACGCCCTCGGCGTCGCCGACCAGGATGTCGCCGGGCATCACGAGGACCCCGCCGCAGCCGATCGGCAGGCCGACGTCAGCAGGGTGGTGGATCGTGGCCGAGGTGGCCGCGTGGGCTCCGGCCGCGTAGGTCGGGAGGTGCAGCTCGACGAAGCCGGGCGTGTCCCGAAAGGCCCCGTCGGTGACGATGCCGGCAGCGCCACGGCGAAGGATCCGGGTGGCCAGGATGTTGCCAAGCGACGCGGCGCGGGTGTCGCCGCGCGCGTCGATAACCAGGACGTCGCCCGGCCCCACCGATTCGACCGCGATGCGCTGGGGGTTGGTCCGGTTGTCGAACTCGGCCCCGGTGCCGACGTCCTCGCGCATTGGGACGTATCGCAGGGTGACGGCCCGACCGACCATCCGCAGGTCGGGTCGGAGTGGCCGGACCCCCTGGAGGAAGGTATTCCGGATGCCGCGCCGCAGCAACTGCGCAGTCAACGTCGCGGTCGAGACGGCCGTCAGCGCCGCATCCACCGTGACCGAGACAACCGGTCGCTCGGTCATCAGCGGGCCCTGCCCGCGACGACGGCCTGGGCCATCGCCGATCCCGCCCGCGCCACGCCGGCCCGGATCACGATGGCCGGCCGATCCAGCGCTGTGATGTCGCTCAACGGGTCGCCGTCGAGGACGAGGAGATCGGCGGCGTAGCCAGGGGCGATCCGTCCGATCCGGTCGGCCAGGCTCAGCTCCACGGCCGCGATCGAGGTCGCCGCTGCCAGCGTCGCCATCGACCCGAGCCCCTGCTCCCGGAGCAGCTCGAGCTCGCGCGCCAGCGCCCCGTGGCCAACAAAGGTGACGCCTCCATCGGTCCCCGCGGCGATGCGTACGTTGGCCGCGATGGCCGCGCGCGCGGCGCGCAGCTTGCCGGCAATGCCCCGTTCGGCTGCCGCCGCCACGTAGGCGGGAATGCTCGGATCGCCGAGGTGCTCCTTCATGGCGGCGTGGGTGCCCAGGGTCGGGACGAGGATGGTGCCGCGCTCGGCCGCCAGACCTGCCAGGCGATCGTCGAGGGCCGAACCGTGCTGCAGGCTGTCGAACCCGGCCAGGATCGCGCGCTCGATGCCGGTCGGATTGGTCGCATGCGCGGTGATCCGGCAGCCGGCCGCGTGCGCGACGTCCGCCGCGGCGGTGAGCGCAGCCAGGTCGTAATAGACATCGGACGAACTCGCACCGGGCGTGTGGACGCCGCCGGTGACCATGACCTTGATGCAGTCGGCGCCCGCATCGAGCTGGGCGCGGACCGCGTCGATCAGGTCGGTCGGATCGATCGCCTGACGGGCGACGAAGTGGCAGTGGCCGCCGGGCGGGACAATGACGAGGCCGGCGGCGACGATCCGCGGCCCGATCATCCGGTCATCGAGGATCCGGTCGCGCAGGTCGAACGACGCCTCGTTGGGGCCGCCCAGATCGCGGATGGTGGTCGCGCCGGACTCGAGGGCCACCATGGCCGCGTCGGCCATTCGGTCGGCCAGTCCCGGATCGACGCCGTCTTCGAGGAATCGCTCGATCGGCCGTGGACCCCCGTCGAAGGACAGATGGATGTGGGCGTCGATGAGTCCGGGCATGACGTGCTGCCCGGCCGCGTCGACGACCTCAATGTCACCGACCGTGTCGGGTCGAACGTCCGGGCCGGCGGCGAGGATCAGGCTCCCGTCGATCAGGACCCCGCCGCGTTGGACCGAGGTGGTCGCCGGATCGATCAGGTCGCCACCGACCAGGGCCCAGCGCCGGCTGCCCCGTGCGGCGGCCACGCGCGCTGGGTTCACCGCACGTCGATGGGCGGCCGGCGGATCAGGCCTCGGCGCAGGGCGGCGATGTCCTCGAGCGACTGGGCGATGGCGTCGGCGATGAAGCCGACGTCTCCGCCGCAGGTCGTGATCAGCGCACCCCGCTCGATCCACTGTCGCGACAGCTCGATGCTGTTGGTGAAGTGGCCGAACGGGACGCCGCGCGCCAGGCACGTTTCGAGGACGGTCTCCATCACGCTGCGCACGTCGCTGTTGTTCCGGTCATGGCCATAGCCCAGCGAGTTTGCGAGATCCGCCGGGCCGATCATGATCCCGCTCACTCCAGGCACCGCCAGGATCTCGTCCAGGTTGGCGACGGCCTCCTCGGTCTCGATCTGGGGAAGGACAAGGATGTTGGTATTGGCGGAACGACCGTACCGATCGGCGCCCTCGTGCAGCCGCACCGCCCGTCGCGGGCCCCAGCTGCGGTGTCCATCGGGCGGGTACTTCGCGGCCGCGACCGCCCGGCGTGCGTCATCCGCGCTGTTGACGAGCGGGACAATAACGCCCTCCGCGCCGAGGTCGAGGACCTGGTTGATCGCCGCGGTGTCGTTCCAGGTGGTCCGGATGAGGACGGTCGAATCGGTCGGGTGCAGCGCGATCATGAGCCGCTGGAGGGTCTCGAGCCCGATCGGCGCGTGCTGCGTGTCGATGATCACGAAATCGAAGCCGGCTCGACCGATCAGCTCGGCAACGAACTCATCGGAGATCGTGAGCACGCAGCCGATCACCGGTTCGCCCCGGCCAAGGTGTTCGAGCACCCGGTTCGGCTTCATCCTGTCCGCCTCCATTCGTGAGCGTCCGCAGGATACGCTATCTTGGAAGCTGTTTCCACCTAGCGAATACTCAGTCCATGACAGTCGGAGTCCCGCTCGTGTCCAGCGCCCCTCCCCCGATCCAGCTGAGCCACCGGATCGGTGACGCCTGGGTGGCCCCGAGCGCGGACGTGGCGGAGATCCGCAATCCGGCAAACCTGCGCGAGGTGGTGGCTGTCGCACCGCGCGGCGATCCGGACGTGGTGCGCCTGGCCATCGGCGCCGCTCGCGAAGCCTTGCCGGCGTGGTCGCGACTCGGGGCGCCGTCGCGCGGCGAGTTTCTGTTCCGTGCCGCCGAGCTGCTCCAGGAGCGCGCAGCAGCCATCGCCAGGGAGCTGACCCGCGAGGAAGGCAAGACGATCGCCGAGGCGAACGGCGAGGTGCGCCGGGCGGCGGCGATCATCCGGTATTTCGCCGGACGCACGCATGACCGGGTCGGTGAGGTCTACGCGTCGGCGACGCCCGGGACCCGGATCCAGACATTGCGGGAGCCGCTCGGGATCGTGGCCGTGGTCACGCCCTGGAACTTTCCGATCGCGATCCCGGCCTGGAAGATCGCACCGGCCATCGCCTATGGCAACACGGTGGTGTTCAAGCCCGCCTCGGCCACGCCCCTCACCGCGCAGCGGCTGGTCGAGGCGTTCATCGACGCCGGTCTCCCCGCCGGCGTCGTTAACCTGGTCCACGCGTCGGGTGAACGGTTCGGGCAGCAGTGGGTCGCCGAACCGGGCGTAGCCGGCCTGTCCTTCACCGGATCTGCGCCAACGGGCCGTCAACTGGCGGACCAGGCGCTCCGATCCGGGGTCAAAGTGCAGCTCGAGCTCGGCGGCAAGAATGCCGGCGTGGTGGCCGACGACGCCGATGTCGACCTGGCCGCCGACGCCATCGTCCGCGGCGCCTTCGCCTCGGCCGGCCAGAAGTGCACGGCGACCTCGCGGGTGATTGCCGTTGGCGACGTCGTCCGGCCGCTCTGTGCCGCCATCTCCACGCAGGTCTCCCGGCTCCTCCCGGGAGACCCGCTCGAACCCACCACGACCCTCGGTCCAGTCATCGACCTGGCGGCCCGGGAGCGCATCGCCGGGCTGATCACGGCGGCTCGCGCTGACGGCGCCCGGATCGTGAGCCAGTCGGCCGGCCACGACCTGGAGGAGATCGGTGCGTTCTCACCGGCGGTCGTGCTCGATCGAGTCGATCCGGCGGCGTCGATCGCGCGCGACGAGGTCTTCGGTCCCGTGCTCGTCCTCCTCGAGGTGGACGACCTCGACGGCGCGATCCGGCTCCACAACGATGTCGCCTTCGGCCTGTCTGGCTCGATCTTCACGGGCAGCCTGCGCACCGCCGACCGGTTCGTGCGTGCGGCGAGGGCCGGGATCGTGCACGTCAATGGTGAGACGGCCGGGGCCGAGCCGCACGTGCCGTTTGGTGGCATGAAGGGGTCCTCGTCGTGGTCGCGCGAGCAGGGCCACGCTGCCGAGGACTTCTATACCCAGACCAAGACCGTCTACTGGGACGCCCAGGGCGACACCGGGCCGTTCGACCTGGGGTAGAGCCGCCCGTCGCCGGCTGCCTTCAGGGGCGTGCGGGTACCATCAAGCCATGCCCAATCGCCTCGCGGGCGAGACCAGCCCGTACCTCCTCCAGCACGCCCACAACCCGGTCGACTGGTTCCCGTGGGGGCCCGACGCGCTGGCCCGCGCCAGGCTGCTGGATCGGCCGATCTTCCTGAGCATCGGCTACGCGGCCTGTCACTGGTGCCACGTCATGGAGCGCGAGTCGTTCGAGGACGAGGCGACCGCGAGCTACCTGAACGACCACTTCCTCTCGATCAAGGTGGATCGCGAGGAACGGCCCGATCTCGACCAGGTCTACATGGCGGCGGTCCAGGCGATGACCGGTGCGGGCGGCTGGCCGATGTCCGTCTTCGTGACGCCCGATGGTCGCCCGTTCTACGGCGGCACCTACTTCCCGGACGAGCCCCGCCACGGCATGCCGTCCTTCCGGCAGGTACTCGAGGGCGTGGCCCAGGCCTGGCGAGAGCAACGGCCGGAGCTGGAAGCCGCCGGCGGCCGCCTCGTTGCGGGAATGATCGAGCACGGACGCCTGTCGCCGGGCGTTGACGACCCGACCGAGACCCTGCTCGAGACCGCCACTGCCGCGATCGAGGCATCGTTCGATCCGGTCAACGGGGGCTGGGGCGGCGCCCCCAAGTTCCCCCAGCCGATGACGATCGAGTACCTGCTTCGCCGGCACGTCGCGACCGGCGACGCGCGTCCGCTGGCGGTCGCCCGGCGCTCGCTCGATGCCATGGCCGACGGCGGGCTGCGCGATCAGCTCGGTGGCGGGTTCCACCGCTACTCGACCGACGCCCGCTGGCTGGTCCCGCACTTCGAGCAGATGCTCTACGACAACGCCCTGCTCGCGCGGGTCTACCTGCACGCCTGGGTGCTCACCGGGGACGAAAGTTACGGAGCCGTCGCGATCGCGACCCTCGACTACCTGACCCGCGAGCTGACGACGGTCGACGGTGCCTTCGCGGCGAGCCAGGACGCTGACACGGACGGCATCGAGGGCCTCTCCTTCACCTGGAACGCGGCCCAGATTCGCGAGGTCCTTGGCGGCGACGGGCCGCTCTTCGCGACGGCCTACGGGGTCACGGACCGGGGCAACTGGGAGGGCGTCACCATCCTCAGTCGGGTCGTCTCGGATAGTGACCTGGCCGAGCGTCACGGACTGGAGCGCAGCGCGGTTCGGGTGCGCCTCGCCGCCGCCCGCGAGCGACTGCTGGCGCTGCGCGGACGGCGACCACAGCCCGCCCGCGACGACAAGGCGCTGGCCGCCTGGAACGGCCTGGCGATCGCCGCGTTGGCCGATGCCTCGGTCGCGTTGGATGGCGTCGAACCGGCCGCGGCGCTGACCTATCGACGCGCGGCCGAGCGGGCGGCTGCGACCGTCATCGGCGGGCTGCTGGGGACCGATGGCTCGCTGAGCCGATCGTGGAAGGACGGACGCGCGGTCGGGACCGCTGTGCTGGAGGACCACACCCACCTGGCGGACGGCCTGCTCGCCCTCTACGAGGCGACCTTCGACGAACGCTGGTTCACCATCGCGCGTGGCTTGATGGATCGGGTGCTGGCCCAATTCAGCGACCCGGCCGGGGGCTTCTTCGACACCTCGGACGACCACGAACGCCTGGTCACGCGGCCGAAGGACGTACAGGACAACGCTGTGCCGTCAGGCAACGCGATGGCGGCCAGCGTGCTGCTACGCCTGTACGCGTGGACCGGGGACGGTGCCTACCGGGCAGCGGCTGACCGGGCGATCCGGACTGTCGTGCCGTTGGTGGCTCGCTACCCGATTGGGTTCGCCCTGTGGCTGTCGGCGATGGACCTGGCCGTGCGGCCGATCGTGGAGGTTGCGATCGCCGGCGGGCGGGACGATCCGGCGACCGCGGCGCTCGTGGCGGAGGCCCGGCGGGGCTTTCGGCCGAGCCAGATCATGGCCGTTGCCGCCGACCCGGGGTCGAGCTCCATTTCGCTCCTGGACGGCCGGGTTGCCCTGGCCGGGCGGCCGACCGCGTACGTGTGTCGCAACTTCGCCTGCCGCCTCCCCGTGACCACGCCCGACGCCCTTCGGGCCGAACTGGACGCGGCTATCGAGGCGTCCGACACGGGGCGTGCGGAGGGTCCATGACCGCCCCGGCCGTTGCCCTGGAGCTCGCGGCAACGGTCGTTCTGCTGCGGTCGGGCCGGCGCGGGCCGGAGGCCCTGCTCACCCGCCGGCCGGCCTCGATGACCTTTGCGCCGAACGTGCACGTCTTCCCTGGTGGGCGAGTCGATGCGGCCGATGCCGATCCCAGCCTCCTTCGTCGTTCGGTCGTCTCGCCGGAGGCGGCGGCCCGCGGGCTGGGCGGCGATCTGGAGCCGGTGACGGCCCTGGCATCGTACGTGGCCGCCATTCGCGAGCTGTTCGAGGAAGCCGGCGTGTTGCTAGCCGACGGCGGCGACGCGGTGGAGGCGGGTGTGGTCGTCCCTTCAAAGGCGGTCTCGATGGCGCGGTCGGCGCTCGTTGGTGGCGAAGCGACGTTCGCGCAGGTCACGGCCGAGCTCGGTCTTCGGTTGCGGACCGATCTCCTGGTGCCGCTTTCGCGCTGGGTGACGCCGCCCATCCTGCCCCGCCGCTTCGACACCCGCTTCTTCGCGGCCGAGCTGCCCAGCGGCGCGCGAATTTCGTTCGAGGGCGGCGAGGTCGTGAGCCACGCCTGGCTGACGCCGGCTGCCGCACTGAGGGCCATGGCCGGCGGCCGGATCGGACTGTGGCCGCCGACGAGCGCCACGCTCCAGCAGCTCGAGCACGTCACATCCGTTGCGAACGTGCGCGAGCGCCTGTCGCCCGGCCAACTCGCTCCGATCGAGGTGGAGACGGTCTCGCCCGAGGTGACCCGGATCGTCATGCCGGCCGGCGGCGGTGTCGCCGGTCAGCCGGTCTGTGCCTATCTCATCGGCCGCCGCCGACACGTGCTGATCGATCCGGGCGACCCCACCGGCCCGAGCCTCGATCGCGCCGTTGCGCTGGCCGCCGAGCGGGGCGGCAGCATCGAGGCCATCGCGTTGACCCAGGTCGATCCCGACCATGCCGGTGGCGCCGAGGCGTTGGCTCGTGTCCTTGGCATCCCCATCCTCGCCGGGCCGGGCGGTAGGCGACCGCTGCCCGGGCCCGTCGAGGAGCTGGCCGACCTGCAACGGATCGAGACCTGTGACGTCGCGCTGCAGGCCGTGCACTCGCCCGGACCGCAACCCGAGCACCTGGCGTTTCTCGTTGGCCGCGATCCGGCCTGGGTCATCGCGGGGGACCTCGAAGGCCGGCGCGGAGCGCGAGCGATGTTCGGCCCGACGGATGAGGCGGCGGCCGCCGCGTCGCGCGAGCGGCTGGAGGGGCTCGCTCCGAAGGGCGTCTGGCTGTCAGGTCATCCCGTCCCGGTGGAGATGTTCGGGAGTGCGGCCGCCAGGTTGCGCAGGTAGTTGAGGCCAGCGTCCACTTCGGCGAGCGAGGCATATGGCGCGGGCATCAGGAAGCACGGCCGGCCACCCAGCGCGACGCCCGACAACTGTCCCCACAACTCGGTGAGCGGCCGGCCGGCGCAGACTGACGCCGCGCGCTTGTAGACGAAGACGACCGCGGCCGGCCGCCACAGCGCGATCTTCTGCCAGAGCGGGCCGACGCCCGCGACCAGCGCAGCGTCGGTCGCCTCGTCGCGCGCCGTCGGGACTTTCAGCAGGTCCGTGATGCCGTGACCGGCGCCCACCAAGGCGTCATCGGCGGTCTCGACCGGCGTGCCCGTCGGGAGCACCTCGGCGAGCATCAGGCGTCGCCAGAACGTCCGGCCCAGGCGCCCCTGGTGGTAGTGACCGGCCTCGACGCTGACCGGCGACGGGTTGAGGCCCACGAACAGCAGTCGATTGCGCAACGGCGGCAGGTCAGCGAGCGTTTCCGTCGGGACGTCGTCCAGCACGAACATCGTCCGATGCGGACCTGGACCGGGCCGGTGGGTCAGGGCGACGGGCTCACCGTGGGTCATCGCGACGGATGCTCCTCGGGCGGCTGCCAGTCGAACCAGGCCCGGTTCCGGGCGAGAGCCACGAAGACGAAGCCGTCGAGGATCGCGAGCAGCATCACGATGGCGCTGCCACTCGGGATGGCGGTCAGCTCGAGGAACAGCACGATCGCGACCACGTTGATGCAGACCAGCCAGGCCTGCCCCCAACGAACGAACAGGCCGACGATCAGGGTCAGGACATTGAGTCCGAGGATAAGGGTAACCACCGGGCGTGCGCCCGGATCGTTCGCAGCGGGATCGCCCGAGAGGAAGTCCGCGACGGTCGCGACGATCGTCGAGAGTCCACCGACGATCAGGATTGCCGCCGAGATCTCGATGCTGAGTGGGCGTCGCGGGCGCGCCGCGCCGGGCGGTCGCGCTGAATCACGCGGCCCATCGTCGGGCGTCGTGATCGCGCCCTCGAAGCGTCGGCTCATCGGCTCATCCGCTATCGCTCACGAACCACGCGCGATTCTGGGCGCGTCGGGTCGACTCAGCTCGTCTTATCGTCGTCGCGGCGGGCCGGCTCGTCCGTATCGCCCATCCTGGACTGGATCTCGCCCTGGGCCCTGGCCGCCTCTGTCTTCGCTTCGCGCACACCCCGACCGAGGGCCTCGGCGAGCCTGGGGAGCGTCTTTGGCCCGCGCCACACCACGACCAGGACCAGGACAACGATCAGGATGAGCAGCAGATCCGGCATTGGCGGATGGTACAGCGGGCGCGCTTGACCGCGGGCGCAATCGACTTGCGTCGCTATCGTGTCGCGCATGCTGCTGGTATTCGGCCCGCGCTCCGGCACGTACGATTTTGGGCCGGGCCACCCACTCACCCCGCGGCGCTTCGGACCAGGCATGGACCTGCTCCGTTCCGTCGGCGCCGAGCCAGGCCTGGCGCCCGAACCTGCCACCGATGCCGACCTGCGGCTGTGCCACACCCGGCGTTACATCGAGGCCGTCAAGCGGGTCTCGACCGATCCGCTCGGAGCCGACGGCGGGGCCGGGATCGCCGAGGGCAGCGACAATCCGCCGTTTTCCGGTATGCACGAGGCGGGCGCCCTGGTCGCCGGCGGCTCGCTCCGGGCGATCGAGTCGATCCTGCGCGGCGACGTGGAGCACGCCTTCCACCCTGGTGGCGGGCTGCACCACGCGATGCCGGGCCGGGCGTCGGGCTTCTGCATCTACAACGACACGGCCGTGGCCATCGCCAGGGCCCGGCTGGACGGGCTGCGGGTGCTCTACGTCGATCTGGATGTCCATCACGGCGATGGCGTCCAGGCGATCCACTGGGACGACCCCGGAGTACTGACCCTGTCGTTTCACGAGACCGGCCGGTACCTCTTCCCGGGTACCGGTGGGGTTGGGGAGATGGGCGAAGGAGCGGCCGCCGGAACCGCCGTCAACGTCCCCCTGGAGCCAGGGACCGGGGAAGGGCCGTGGCTGGATGCGGTGCGGACCCTGCTACCCGAGTTGGCCGCGGCGTTCGGTCCGGACCTGATCGTCTCGCAGCACGGCAGTGATGCGCATGCCTGGGATCCGCTTGCCCACCTGCGCGTGACCACGACCGCGATGGGTCACGCCGCGCGACTCGTTGACGAAGTGGCCCATCGCTTCGCTGGAGGCCGCTGGCTGGCGACGGGCGGCGGCGGGTATGACGTGTATCGGGTCGTGCCGCGCGCCTGGAGCCTGGTCTGGTTGGCCGGAGCGCATCTCCCCGCGCCGGCCGAAACGTCCGCAACGTGGCGCGAGCGTTGGGAGGACGAGGCCCAGCGGTACGGCCAGGCGCCACTGCCATTGACGTTCGAGGACGCCACGAACGCCGGCCAGCCCCTGGACGCCGCGCAGGTGGGGGCGGAGGAGCGCTCGCGGGCGACCATCGAGCTGGTTCGCCGCTTGGCCGTGCCCCGGCTTCTGGGTGAGGCGCGAGACCGGGGTTAGTGGATGCCGCCGGCGTGTCGGCCGACGGTTGCGCCCACGAGGCCCGCGCCGGTCGCGTCGGCAGCGGCTGCTGGAGTGGCCGAGCCAACGTCGCGCCAGTGGGGCGCCAACGGCTCGGCGGATCCTGGCGACACGGGCCGTCCGCGACGACGCGGTCATTCCCGGGTAGGCGTGGTCTGGGCGCCACCTGTGTGCGCCCGCCCGGATCCTGCCAAGGG
>JBKKDW010000106.1:0-3288 GCA_046708025.1 Candidatus Limnocylindrales bacterium | reverse complement strand
CATGTCGCCCGCTGTCGCGACGGAGAGGTCGCATAGAGGTCTAGTGCAGCGGTTTGCTAAACCGCCATGTGGGGTAACCTGCATCGAGGGTTCGAATCCCTCCCTCTCCGCCAGCCGTCCACAGCATCGCGTGCGCCCGTAGCTCAGCGGATAGAGCGTCAGGTTGCGGACCTGAAGGTCGTGGGTTCGAGTCCCGCCGGGCGCGCCAATCCGCCGGCGGGCGAGCGAATGCCGATCTCCCCATCGGCTACGATCGAGCCATGACAGCCGAGCCGGTCCGGGTCGCCTTCCTGGGCCTCGGCACGATGGGCGCGGCGATGGCCGCCAATCTCGCCCGTGCCGGCTTCCAGGTCACCGCCTGGAACCGCACTCCTGGCCGCGCCCCCGAGCTCTCGAATCTGGGCATAGAAACGGCGCCGAACCCGGCCGCAGCCGCAGCTCAGGCTGACATCGTCGTGATCTGCGTCTCCGACACGTCCGATGTCGAGGCGGTCCTGTTCGGTCAGGATGGCGTCATCGGTGGAGCTCGAGCCGGCGCGCTGATCATCGATTGCTCGACGATCGCCCCGGCAGGCAGCTGGGACTTCGCGGCGCGACTCCGGGAACGCGGGCTGTCGATGGTCGATGCCCCTGTCTCCGGTGGCAGCGAGGGTGCCCGAAACGCCACCCTGACCATCTTCGTCGGTGGCGACGAGGACGACGTTGAACGCGCCCGACCCATCCTCGCCGCGCTCGGCAAGACGATCACCCACGTCGGCCCGATCGGCGCCGGTCAGGCGGTGAAGGCCGTCAACCAGGTGATCCTCGCCGGTACCTATCTCGGCGTCGCCGAAGGCATCGTCCTGGCCATCAAGGCCGGCCTGGACGTCGAGCAGGTGGTCGGCGCACTCGGCGGCGGAGCGGCCCAGAGCTGGGTCCTGGCCAATCGCAGCGGCCGGATGATCGACAACGAGTACCCGCTCGGCTTCAAGGTCTCGCTACACCGCAAGGATCTCGGGATCGCGCTGGAGCTGGCCCATCAGCTAGGCGCCGTCCTCCCGGTCGGTGCCCTTGCCGCACAGCTGGAGTCCGGCCTGATCGCGGCCGGCCACGGCGACGATGACATGTCCGCCCTCGCCCGCGCGGTAAGGGCACTCTCCGCCCTGGACGGGTAGTCCAAGGCCGGTTTCCGTCTCAAGAGACGCTGCGATCGGGGACCGGGTCTGCCTCGCGCGATGGATATCGCCGACACCGTTTGAAGTGGAGTACGGACGCCCACAGGCGCTCGTCTGCGGCACTGACCTGGCCACGCTGATGCTTTCCCACGCTTGTAAATCCGACCAGGCGCCCACCGAAGCCCGTTCGAGTTCATTCGCGGACGCGCTATAGGCCTGCAACCCCGCACCATAACGGTCCCGGCGATACCGCCGGGGTCTACCCGATCGAGCCAAGCAGGCGCGATCGCCGCCCAGCCGCCGGAGCCCGGGCCTGTGTAACCTCAGTCCAGGCCGACCAGCAGCATCGGATCGCCCAGCTTGCCGTCGTAGCGCGGCCGGAAGCGAGCCACGTTGTACATTACCGGCACATCAACCCGGCGCGGCCCCAGGGCCGGATCGGGCAGGACCGTGTGGGCGTATTTGCCGTCCTGGATCGCCACCATTCGGCCGGAAACCCCGCCGTCCACCAGGTCCATGGCCACGTTGACGAACGTCGTCGCCACCATCGAATCGACCGAGTCAGGCTCGCCGCTGCGCAGGTCGTAGGTCAGCTCGGAGGCGAGCGTCTCGATTCCCGTCCGCGCCCGCAGTTCGTAGGCGAGCGCCTCACCCACGTTGGCCTTGTGGCGATGCCCGAACGCGTCAGCATCGCCCACGGCGCTCATCTGGGCGCCCTGCCAGATGGCGCCCTCGGCGGTGATCACGAAGGCGTACCGGCTCGGATTCGCGTCATGGTCGGCGGCCAACAGCTCGGCCAGCGCGTCAAGATCGTAGGGCGCCTCCGGGATGACGCAGCGGGCGGACGTCACGTAGGCGGTGTAGAGCGCCGAGAACCCGGCGTCTCGCCCGAAGATCCGGAACACCCCGATCCGCTCGTGGCTGCCAAGGGTCGTTCGCTGCCGATTGATCGCCTCCTTGGCCCGGGTAATGGCCGTGGAGAACCCGATGCAGTACTCGGTCCCCTGCACGTCGTTATCCATTGTCTTGGGGATCGCCACGAGCGGCACGCCGGCGTTGACCAGGACCTGCGAGTACGACAGCGTGTCGTCGCCACCGATCGTGATCAGCAGGTCCACGCCCAGCCGCTGGAGGTTGTCGAGAACCAGGGCCGTCAGGTCATACGTTCCATCGCCGCTGGAGTAGCGCTCGCGCGACGCCTCGTCCATCCACGCTGGCAGGCCGGCAACCCGCACCTTGCGCGGGTTTGTCCGGGAGGTATGGAGGATCGTCCCGCCGGTCCGCTCGATGGTTCGGGTGTTGGTCCGATCGAGAGGCCGGAGGTAGTCGAGGTCCGGCGTGGTGCCGAGGCGAACGTGGGTCAGGCCCTCCCACCCACGGCGGATCCCGAGGACGTCATAGCCGACCTCGGTCGCGCGATAGACGACACTCTTGATGACGGCATTGAGGCCAGGCACGTCGCCGCCGCCGGTCAGGATCGCGATCCGCTTCGTGGTTGTCATCGCGCGCGCCATCCTACCGTCCTGCCAGCCTGCTAGCATCCCCCCATGAACTACGAGTTGTTCATGGGCGAGGCGCTCGAGGAAGCCAAGCTCGCCCTGGCGCGGGGCGAACGGCCGGTCGCTGCCGTGGCCGTGGTGGACGAAGCCATGGTCGTGCGCGCCCACGACCGGGTCCAGGAGACGAACGACCCGACCGCCCACGCGGTGGTCGTGGCCCTGCGCGAGACGGCCCGCAAACTCGGCTCGCTGCGGCTCGCCGACGCCACGATCTTCGCTACCCAGGAGCCGTGCCCGATGTGCGTCGGAGCGCTCCTGGCCAGCGACATCGACGCCCTGGTCTACGCCGCCGCCAACGACCGCGATGGCGCCGCTGGGTCGGTCGTCCAGCTCGCCCAGCACCCCGGCCTGCCGCGCCGGATCAAGATCGTCAGCGGCATCCGGCGCGAGGAAGCTGAGCGGCTGTTCGTCCCCGTCCTGGCTCGCTGAGGAGCGGCCGGGCTGCCGGTCGGGCCCACCAGGCCGGGCTGGTATCCTCTCCCGCGGAGAGGTGTCCGAGTGGTTGATGGTGCCGCTCTCGAAAAGCGGTGTGCGAAAGCACCGCGGGTTCGAATCCCGCCCTCTCCGCCATCCTC
>JBKKDW010000105.1:0-4466 GCA_046708025.1 Candidatus Limnocylindrales bacterium | reverse complement strand
GGTCTCTATCCGCCGTGGGCGTAGGGAACTTGAGAGGAGTTGCTCCTAGTACGAGAGGACCGGAGTGAACGAACCGCTGGTGTGCCAGTTGTCCCGCCAGGGGCATCGCTGGGTAGCTATGTTCGGTTGGGATAAGCGCTGAAAGCATCTAAGTGCGAAGCTCGCCTCGAGATGAGGTTCCCCACCGGGTTAACCGGGTAAGACCGCAGGGAGACCACCTGTTTGATAGGCCGCACGTGGAAGTCCGGTGACGGATGAAGCTGAGCGGTACTAACGGTCGAGGGCTTGACCTCTTCAGCACCTGACCAGGGGTCGGTGGCTGGAGGATCGTGATCAGATCCTGACTACCCGCGAACTCGAAGATCATCAGGCGCCCGCGCGGTCATCGCGACCCCGCGTCGAGCCGCTGCCGAAACAGTCCAGACGTCATGAATCCCGGTGACTCTAGCGGAGAGGCCACACCCGTTCCCATCCCGAACACGGAAGTTAAGCTCTCCAGCGCCGAAGATACTGAGAGGGCAGCCTTTCGGGAAAATAGGTCGTCGCCGGGATTTTTCGTTCCCGGCGCCGGGCGCTCGGACCCCGCCGCTCGGCTATTCTTCGCCTCATGAGCGCAGGCGAGGGCCGGCCCGGGCCGCTGCCGTCCGTCGACCCAAGGCCACCAAACCCGCGAGCCGACGCGCTGCCGGCGCTGTGCCCGTATCTGGCCACGCTCGATGGAAACTCGCGTCGAGCGAGCGCAAACCGCGACCACCGCTGCGTTGCGGTCAGCCCGCCAGTCCAGCTGGCGCCCGAGAAGCAGCGCCGGCTGTGCCTCGTCGCTGACCACGTCAATTGCGCAACGTACGGTGCGGCGCTCAACGCCCACGACAGCCTGCCGGATCGTGTCCCGGGTCACGCCAGGCCGATCGCGCGGATCCGACCGATCGTCCTCGATGAGGGCCGGTTCGCCGGACAGCTTCCGGCGCTGCGCGCCGATCGCGCGGCGGGCCAGGCGGTCCTTGTCGGCCTCCTCGTCATCGCGTTCGCGGCGATCCTTGTCGCCCGCCCGTCGGCGGATGCCGTTCCCGCTGGCGCCCTCGGGGCGGACGCATCGGCGTCGCCGCGCGCGAGCGCAGGCGCGCCCGGCGATGCCGTCGCGACCCCCTCCACTGCTCCGCCGACGGCCGCTGCGCCGACTGCTGCTGCGCCGACCGCCGCGACCGCGCCTGCGGAGACC
Source organism: Candidatus Limnocylindrales bacterium (assembly GCA_046708025.1). GTDB lineage: Bacteria > Chloroflexota > Limnocylindria > Limnocylindrales > CSP1-4 > SPCO01. The sequence goes on along the minus strand of JBKKDW010000105.1, from coordinate 3,247 downwards.
CCCGACGCAACCGAGCGTCCGCCGCCGGCGAGCACCCGGGCCCCGTTGACGGGAGCCACCTACCGGGTACGGAGCGGCGACACGTTGATCGCCATCGCCACTCGGTTCGGGACCACCGGTCAGGTGCTGGTCAAGCTGAATGGGTTGGCGGATCCGTCCAAGCTGAAGATCGGTCAGGTGCTGCTCCTGCCCTGAGCGCCCCTGCTGTGCCGCACGCTGACAGGGTCAGCGCTGGCAGGCGCGACAGAACGAGGTGATGAACCCGCCGGCTTTGACTTCGCTGATCCGGGTTCCACAGTGAGGGCACGCCTGGCCGCCCTTGTTGTGGACCGCCAGGAAGTCACGAACCTGCTTCTCGAAGGTCGGCGGCACGCGTTCCCTGAGGATCTCGATCGCGCTCGCCAGCGTCGCCCGGACAGCCCCGTACAGGGTGTCGATCTCCTCCGACGCGAGGCTGGCCCGCTTGCGAAAAGGCAGGAGTCGTGCGGCGTGCAGGATCTCGTCGCTGTACGCGTTGCCGATACCGGCGACGAACGCCTGATTGCGCAACAGGTTCTTGAGCTCACCGGGATGGCGCCGGATTCGCTCGCGCCAGATCTCGAGCGTTAGCCCCGGATCGTCCGCGTCGGGGCCTAGCTCCGGTGGACCCAACCCAGGCACCGGTCGATCGACGCCCGCAGGGCGAAGGTAGAGCTTGCCCATCTGGGTGGGGTCTCGGTAGCGAATCTCCGGGCTGGCGTCCATGGCTGGCAGCCACGGCGCCTCGTTCGTCCATGGCGCGGCGTCGGGAGCTGCGCTCGAGCGCGGGCCAAAGCCCAGCACCACCGCGGTCCGGGTCGGGACCTTGCCGCCCGGCAGAGCCAGTTGGAAGCGTCCGGTCAACATCGGGTTGCAGACAACAGCGTCACGCTCAAGGTCGATCAGCAGGAACTTGCCGAGCCGTCGGATCGACTCGACGCGCTGGCCGATCAATGCGCTCAGCTCGGCCGGGGTACCTCGTACGGCCAGGGGCCCGGGCGCCTCGGCGGAACGGACCACCCGGCCCGCCAGTGACGCGAGGAGAGCATCGGCGACCACGGTCAGATCGGGCAATACCGGCACGGCGTCACAATTGTAGACGTCAGAAGGCGTGTGCTAGACTCTCCCGGCCCCGAGAGGCAGGACAGCTGAAGAGCTACGAACAGGCCACAGCGCACGAAGGAGCGGACCGCGGTTCGATCGCCCACGGACCACTTGATCGTTACGGAAGACGGCTTGAGCGGCGCTCAGGCCGTTCGTGATTCTCGGGCGCGAATCCACAACCAGGAGTGACCAAACCCTTGACCGAAGAAGAGCAGGGCGGGACCGCGCCGAAGCCGGGGGCCGTTGCCACCATCGCCGACGAGGCGCCTGAAGAAACCGTCGCGGCCACCGCCGCGGACGAGCCCGCCAACACCGCTGACGAGACAGATGTTGCCTCCGGAGCGGCAACCCCGGCCCCTGACCCAGGAGCAACCGAACCCACAGCGGACGACGCGCCCTCTGGCTCCGCATCGGTCGCCGACGAGCTGGTGGCCGAGTCGCCCGCCGAACCCGCGGCCGCCGAACCCGCTGCCGACGAGCCGGTCGCCGAACCCGCGGCCGCCGAGCCAGCCCTCGTGTCGACCGCAGCGTCGGCTGACGTTGCTGTCGCGGATGACGCGGCATTGAGCGCCGACGAGACCGCCGATGCGCCAGCCGCGAGCGATGAGGAAGATGAGCCGGCCGAGGCGCGCCCGCTCGGCCCCGAGCCGACGACGATGGAGGAGCTCCTCGCCGAGCAGGACTCGGATATCAAGAGCTTCAAGCACGGCGACGTCGTCGAAGGTCAGGTCGTTCGCATCGACAAGGACGAGATCCTGGTCGACATCGGCGCCAAGAGCGAGGGTGTCGTCAGCAACCGCGAGCTGTTCGGCCGCCATGGCGAGGGCCAGCCGGCGCTGAACATCGGTGACACCGTCCTGGTCTACGTTCTGCAACCCGAGTCGCCCGAGGGCCACGTTGTCCTGTCATTGCGACGCGCCGGCCTGGAGCGCAAGTGGCGCTCCATGCAGGAGCAGTTCGAGACGGGCGTCATCATCGAAGCCCCGGTCATCGACCACAACAAGGGTGGTCTGATCGTCGATTGCGGGATCCGCGGCTTTGTGCCGATCAGCCAGATCGTGGACTTCCCGCGCCGGCCACAGAACGATCAGCCGCGCGATGCCGCCCAGGAGATCGCCGAGAAGCTCCAGCCGTTCGTCGGGCGCAAGCTTCGACTCAAGATCCTCGAGGTCAATCGCAAGGCTAACCGGCTCATCCTGTCGGAGAAGGTCGCGCTGTACGAGGAGCGCCGCGAAAAGCGCGACGAGCTGTTCAGCAGCCTGCAGGTCGGCCAGAAGGTCACCGGCACGGTCCGCTCGATCGCACCATTCGGTGTGTTCATCGATCTCGGCGGCATCGACGGGCTGGTTCACAAGAGCGAGCTCTCGTGGAACAAGGTCAACAACCCCGAAGCCGGCTACAGCGTCGGCGAAGAGGTCGAGGCCGAGGTCATCGACATCAACCACGAACGCGGCCGGATCAGCCTGTCGATCCGCCGGCTCCAGCCGGACCCGTGGCACTCCACCGTTGCGGACTTCAATGTCGGCGACGTCATCGATGGCACGGTCACCAAGCTCGTCAACTTCGGCGCCTTCGTCCGGGTCCGCGACGGGCTGGAAGGCCTGATTCATATCAGCGAGCTGTCGCACCAGCGCGTTGCCCATCCGGGCGATGTCGTGCACGAAGGTCAGCAACTCAAGCTCAAGATCATCTCGCTCGATTCGGAGCGTCATCGCCTCGGTCTCAGCCTCAAGCAGGCCGAGGAGCCGCCGGCCCGCCCCGTTCCGGAGCCAGACGCCAGCGGTCAAGCCGTATCGGCTGGGCCGAACATTGCCACGAGCGGGCCGCGACCCGAGCGCCGGCCGCGCCCCGAGCGCAGCTATTCGCTCTCGGACGCCGTGCAGGAACCAGAAGGCGGGATCGACAACACCCTGGCATCCGCGTTTGCGCAGGTGCGTGAGCAGCTCGCGGCCGCCGAAGGTGACGAGGCGCCTGACAACGATGCAGCTCCTGCCGAGCCGGTCGACGAGACCTCGGCCGCAGAGATGACGGCCCCGGTCGTCGAAACCGCGGCAAACGACGAGACGGACACCGATAGCGCCCTGGAGCCGCCGGCGGCCGAGGCCGAGGCCGAGCCCGAAGTTGC
>JBKKDW010000104.1:0-11402 GCA_046708025.1 Candidatus Limnocylindrales bacterium | reverse complement strand
CCGGCATGATCGTCGGCCTGCTGATGCTGGGTGGCGGGGCGGTCGTCGGCGTCTTCGGGTCGTTGCTGGGCCTCGGCGGCGGCGTCCTGATCGTCCCGCTCCTGACCCTGGGCTTCGGTCTGCCCCTGCGCGACGCGGTCGGCGTCTCCCTGGTCTGCGTGATCATGACCAGCAGCGCCGCAGCCGGGGTCTACCTCGAGCGCCACGTCGCAAACCTGCGACTCGGGATGACCCTGGAACTGTTCACCGCGCTCGGCGCCCTGGTCGGCGGATCCATCGCGTTCCTGCTCGACGAGCGCCTCCTGACCCTGCTCTTCGCCGGGTTGCTTGGCTACGTGGCGTTGACCATGATCCGAGCCCGGAATGCGCTCCCGCCGGAGGAGGCAGCGACGATCGCGGACCATGCCGACGAGCTACGTCCGACACCGACCACGATGCTCGATCGGTTGTCCGGCGACGACTATCGGGTCCGCAACCTGGGCCGCGGTGTCGTCGGCGCCACGGGGGCGGGCATCGCCTCGGCGTTGCTCGGGATCGGCGGCGGGATCATCAAGGTGCCGCTCATGCACTTGTCGATGGGCGTCCCGCTGCGCGTGGCCACGGCCACCAGCAACCTCATGATCGGGATCACCGCGGCCGCCAGCACGGTCATCTACGTCATCCACGGGGGGATCGACCCGTACGTCGCCGGACCGACCGCGATTGGCGTCTTCCTCGGCGCGACGGCCGGATCCCGGCTCGGTCATCGGGTTGACGTCGGGTTTCTGCGGACCCTCTTCGTGGCCGTGCTCATCTACACGGCGGTCCAGATGCTGCTGCGAGTCATCGGGTGATCGGCGAGCACATTGGCCGGCGGACCGTCGGCGTCGAGCGCGTGATCGGCCGGCTGCTGATCGCCGCGACCTATGTCGCGGTGTTCCTGCTGGTGGTCGGCGTTTGCCTGATGCTCGGGGCGGGGATCGCGCCCCTCAGCGGTGGCCCGGGACTCAAGGTGGCATCGCTGGGCGACCAAATCCGCGCCCTGGACCCGGGTGGTTTCCTGTGGCTCGGGCTGCTGGCCGTGATCGCCGCCCCGATCGGCCGAGTCGTCCTGGCCGGCCTGGCCTACGGGCGCAACCGTGACTGGCAAATGGTCGGCGTGTCGCTCGGGATCCTGTCGATCATCGTGATCGGGGTCGCAACCGCCGGGGCTGCTACCGTCTGATCATGGACATCGTCATCCTCACCGTGGCGTTCCTGGTGATCCTGCTCGGTGCCGAGCTGTTCACCAACGGCATCGAGTGGTTCGGCCGCAAGCTCGAACTGGCGGAGGGGGCCGTGGGGTCGGTGCTGGCTGCGGTCGGGACGGCCTTGCCGGAAACGATGATTCCGATCATCGCAATCCTGTTCGTGGCGGGTGAAGCGTCCAACGAGGTCGGCATCGGGGCGATCCTGGGCGCTCCGTTCATGCTGGCCACGCTGGCCATGTTCGTGACCGGGGTGGCCGTCCTCATCGCCGCCCGGCGACGCTCGAGCGGCGACGAGATGCGGGTCGACACGGCCGTCCTGGCCCACGACATGCGCTACTTCGCGATCGCTTACGCGGTCGCCATCGGGGCTGCCTTTCTGCCACTCGAGCCGGTCTGGCTCAAATGGATCGTGGCCGTGGTCCTGATCGGCATCTATGCCTGGTACGTGAAGGGCCACTTCGAGGCCGACGCGAGTGTCGACCTCGATGATCTTGCCCCACTCCGCTTCCACCGGCTCGACCGATCGGCGCATACCACTGATCCGTCCGTGCCGCGGTTGCGGGTCGTCAACGCGCAGGTCCTGGCCGCCCTGGGGCTGATCGTGCTCGGCGCTGTCTTCTTCGTCAACGCGGTTGAGCACCTCGCCACCCAGTTCGGCATCGACGGCACGCTGCTGGCTCTGGTCATCGCGCCAATCGCGACCGAGCTGCCGGAGAAGTTCAATTCGGTGATCTGGGTTCGCCAGGGCAAGGACACCCTGGCGATGGGTAACATCACTGGCGCGATGGTCTTCCAGTCGACCATTCCGACGGTGGTCGCGCTCGTGTTCGCGTCGGACCAGTGGGCAATCGGGCCCGGTTCGTACACCGCCTTCGCCTCGGCCGGGATCGCCTTCCTGTCCTCGGCCTTCATCTTCATCCCGATGGCCCGCCGCGGCGTGCTACGCGGTCGCGGGCTGCTGGTCGGCGGGATCTTCTACCTGGCCTACCTCGGGCTCGTGGTCGCGGTCGTGACCGGCGCGCTGGCGTGAGGTCGCCGGGCGCGGGATATACTCGCCGGACCAGTCACAGGAGCGAAACGCATGCTCACCGAGAAGGTCGCTGAGACGCCGACCCCCACGCCCCACCACGCCCCACCAGCCGGGTCGCTCGAGGATCTGATCTGCTACTTCGAGGGCGACTGGGTTCCGATGCGCGACGCCAAGGTCAGCATCATGACCCATGCCTTCATGTACGGAACGGCGACCTTTGAGGGGATCCGGGCGTATTGGAACGAGGAGCAGGGGACGCTCTACGGCTTGAAGCTGCGCGAGCATGTCGAGCGCCTCCGCCAGTCCTGTCGGATCCTGCTGATGAAGGACGTCCCGTCCGTCGACGCGCTTACCGGGCTCATCGTCGAGACCATCCGCCGCAACGGCTTCCGCCAGGACGCCTACATTCGCCCCTCGTTCTACAAGTCGACCAAGGCGATCGGCGTTCGACTGCACGACCTGGACAACGAGCTGTACATCATGGCCCTGCCGTTCGGGAACTACATCGACACCGAAGCCGGTGTGCGCGTGATGACCTCGTCATGGCGGCGCAACGCGGACGATGCCCTGCCGGCCCGCGGCAAGATCGTCGGCGGTTACGTCAACATGGCATTCCAGAAGTCGGAAGCGGAGCTCAACGGGTTCGACGAGGCAGTCGTGCTGACCGCCGACGGCCACGTGAACGAGGCTTCGGCGGCCAACCTCTTTGTCGTCCGCGACGGCGTCGTCCTGACCCCCCCGGTGAGCGACGACCTGCTCGAGGGCGTCACGCGCAAGGCGCTGATCGAGATGCTGACCAATGAGGGCATACCCGTCGAAACGCGCTCGATCGACCGGTCCGAGCTGTATGTCGCCGACGAAGTCCTGCTGTGCGGGACCGGCGTGCAGGTCTCGCCGGTCATCGAGGTGGATCACCGGCCAGTCGGCTCAGGCGAGATCGGCCCGATCAGCCGGCTGGTGCGCGACCGTTACTTTGACGCCGTCCGCGGGCGCCTGCCCCGCTACCGCCACTGGCTGACCCCGATCGAGTAGGCGCGCCGGCGGGCCGCCGGTTTGGCCTGGTGTCAGGGCAGGATCGGCGCCGCGAGGTCCGGGGTCGCCCGGCCGATCGTGACCACGATATCCGTTCGGATCGCTCCGTCCGTCTCGAAGGTCGCGGTCGCACCGAGCAACGTTTCGAGGTAGGCGATGCTGGCGCTGAGGCTCGTCTCCGCGCCGTTGTATACGACGATCGTGGAATCGGCGAGCAGGCCGCCGGGCGGGGTCTGTCGAGGGGCCGATGCGACGAGGCCCTGATACTCGAGGTATCCGGCCAGGCGTGCGCCCCGGTCGCGGTCGCGGGTGCTGTTGAGGACCCACACCCCGGCGCCCTCTTCCGCGAGCTTCTGGCGCACCGCCTCGTCGGCTGGATCGGTCGTGAACGCATCCCTGACCGCCGCCCGGATCTTGTCCACCTTGGGGACGATGATGTAACCGCGCGGGCTTGACCGGAACTCCTGCTGGTAGAGCGGAGGGGCGAACACGTACGAGCGGATCCGCTTCGTGTCGATCTGCGAGGCAAGCCCCAACAGCTCGTCGAGCTGATCGATCGGGACGTCCGTCCGAATCGCCTGCTTGAGCGCCGTCACGAGCTCGGGCAGGTGCGGGATCAGCTCCCGTGGATCGGCCTGCTCGCGCAATGACAGGAGGACGCGCTGCTGGCGCTGGCCACGGTCGAAGTCGGTGGAGGTGTGGCGCGAGCGAGCGTAGCGCAGGGCCTGGAGACCATCCATGTGCTGGATCCCGCTCGGGATGTAGATCCGCTCGAGCCGGCCAGTCTCGCCCGGGAAACGGTCGTCGACGACCGGGATCTGGACGTTGATGGTCACGCCCCCGAGGGCATCAGCGACCCGCACAAAACCCTCGAAGTTGACCTCCACGAAGTACCTGATGTCGAGGCCGTAGAGGTTGCCGATGATCGCCTTGAGGCCGTTGTAGCCGCGGGTCCTGTCCGTGCCCGGGAACAGGTCGTCGCGGTTGCGCACGGCCGTGAACCAGGCGTTGATCTTCTTCGTGTACTGGAGACCAAACGCCTGCTGGGCGGGACCGGCCGGAACCGGCATGTCGACGGTGTCCCGTGGCAGGCCGAACATCGCGACCTGCCTGGTCAACGGATCGATCGAGACCACGATCAGGGTGTCGGTGTTGTAGGTGCCGTCACTGGGCCGCTGATCGGTGCCGATCAGCAGGATGTTGAGCTGCTCCCGGCCATCCCACGGCCGGATCGACGCGTCCGGAACCCCTCCGCCGACGGCACTCGGTTCCGGTTCGGAGGACGCAGCGGACGGCGTTCCCGGCGCCGTCGTCGGGTCGACGTCGCACGTCCTGGTCGGCTGGTCGCCGATGAAGATGCAGCCGCTCTCGAGCAGGTCGAGGGCGAGCATGTCGTAACGGGCCACGACCACGTGGCTCCCGGCCATGACCAGGAGTACGGCCAGCAGACCGGCGATTGACAGGCTGTTGCGGGGCAGTCGCGCCGGACCCAGGCGGCCGTCGCCGGCGGCGTTGAAGGCGTTCAGGTATCCGGCGACCTGATAGGCATCGATAATCGCCACCAGCCGGTACAGCAGGGCGAGGATGTTCAGCACAAGGACCGTGCTGAGCAGGAACGGGTTGAACACCAGCCCAACCAGCTCGATCCGGTCGAGGCGCAGGACGAACCCGGCAATCACGGCCACGAGCAGGACGGGAGCCGCGGCGAAGGCCAGCGCCCGGCTCGGCGCGCCGGCGTAGAGGTGGCCGAGGCCGGGGAAGAGCAGGGACAGGAATGCCGCCGTGAACGGAGACCGTCCGCGCGGTCGTGCGTCCTGCGGTTGGTGCATCGCGGGTAGGATACTCGGGCCCGCCGATTCCGACGCCGGCGCGCCCGGAACGGGCACGCGCGATCCCACCGCCCCGACCGACTGTCCCACGCATGAGGCAGAATGTTCCGACCCGTCACCTCGAAGCCCGACTTCGTCGCCCAGGAGCACGAGCTCCTCGCCCTCTGGCGCGACCGCCGGACGTTCACCCGGCTGCGTGCCCAGAACGCCGGTGGGCCAAAGTGGAGCTTCCTGGACGGCCCGATCACGGCCAACAATCCAATGGCTCTCCATCACGCCTGGGGGCGCGCGTACAAGGATCTCTACCAGCGTTTCCGAGCGATGCTCGGCCACGACCAGCGCTACCAGAACGGCTTCGACTGCCAGGGCCTGTGGGTCGAGGTCAACGTCGAGCGGGACCTGGGGTTCACCAACAAGCGCGACATCGAGGCGTACGGCATCGCCGAATTCGTGTCGTTGTGCAAGCAGCGCGTTCTGACCTACGCCGCCCGCCAGACCGAGCAGTCGATCCGGCTGGGCATGTGGATGGACTGGAACGACCCGGACGAGCTTCGCCACCTGCGCGACCTGCTGGCCGCCGATCCGTCGGCCGTGACCACGATCGAGGGACCGCAGGGACCGGTCACCGACACGGTTGAGATGCTCATCGGGCGCCTTGGCATGCCCGACACCGGCGGCAGCTACTTCACCTTCAGCAACGAGAACAACGACCTGATCTGGGGCTTCCTGGCCGAATGCCACCGGCGCGGCTGGCTGTACAAGGGCCACGACACGATGCCCTGGTGTACGCGCTGCGGGACGGGTCTGTCCCAGACCGAGATGAACGATCGCTACCAGGACCGCGACGACCCGGGCCTGACCGTCAGGTTACCGTTGCTCGATCGGCCGGGCGAGGCACTCCTCGTCTGGACCACCACCCCGTGGACGCTCACCTCGAACGTGGCCGCGGCCGTCGGGCCGGCCCTCCGCTACGTCCGGGTTCGCCAGGGCGAGGAGAGCTTCTGGCTCGCCCGGGGCACCCTCGGCCAGGCCCTCGCCGGCCCGTTCGAGGTCACCGACGAGCGCGTCGGGGCCGATCTGGTGGGCTGGCAGTACACCGGACCGTTCGACGATCTGCCCGCCGTCAGGGCGGCCTTCGCCGCCGGCACACCTGGCGAACCGGACCGTCCGTACGTCCATCGGGTCGTGGCCTGGAACGAGGTCGGCGACGACGAGGGAACGGGCATCGTCCACATCGCACCCGGTTGCGGCGCCGAGGACTACCAGCTCGGCAAGAGCCTGGGCCTGCCCACGATCGCGCCGCTCGACGAGTCAGGAATCATCCTGGACGGTTTTGGTGCGCTGTCCGGCCGGGATGTCCGTGACGTCGCCGATCCGATCATCGAGCAGCTCCGGCGCGAAGGCCACTTCTATCGGCTCGAAACGATCACCCACCGCTATCCGCATTGCTGGCGGTGCGGGACGCCGCTGGTCTTCCGCCTGGTCGACGAGTGGTACATCAGCATGGGCCCGCTCTACGACCAGCCCCGGGAGACGCTCACGCCCGAGCAGGTGAATGCCAGCCTGCGTTACCAGATCATGGACGTGGTCGACGAGGTCCGCTGGATCCCCGACTTCGGCCACGAGCGGGAGCTCGACTGGCTGCGCAACATGCACGACTGGATGATCAGCAAGAAGCGCTACTGGGGGCTGGCCCTGCCGATCTACGACTGCACATCGTGCGGGACGGTGGAGGTCATCGGCGGGCGCGACGAGCTGCGCGAGCGCGCGATCGAAGGCTGGCCGGCATACGATGGCCACACCCCGCACCGGCCCCACATCGACGCCGTCCGGATTGCCTGTCCGAACTGCGGCGCTTCCATCGAACGCATTCGAGACGTGGGCAATCCGTGGCTGGACGCCGGGATCGTGCCGTTCTCCACGCTCCACTTCCGCGAGGATCCCGGGTACTGGGCGGACTGGTTCCCGGCCGACTTCATCACCGAGAGCTTCCCCGGCCAGTTCCGCAACTGGTTTTACTCGATGTTGGCGATGTCCACGGTCCTGCGTCGGGAACCGCCGTTCAGGACGATCTTCGGCTATGCCCTCGTATTCGGCGAGGATGGTCGCCAGATGCACAAGAGCTGGGGCAACGCGATCGAGTTTGACGAGGCCGCCGACCGGATGGGCGTGGACGTCATGCGCTGGATGTTCATGGGCGCACGCCCCGAAGAGAACATCCGCTTCGGCTGGCACGCGGCCGACGAATCGCGCCGTGAGCTGTTGATCCTGTGGAACGTCTATGCCTTCTTCGTGACCTACGCCCGGCTGGCTGGCTGGACCCCGGCCGACGGTGCGCCCGAGGTCGCCGATCGGCCGATCCTGGACCGCTGGATCCTGTCGCGCGCGGCCAGCACGGCGGCCAAGGTCGAGGAGCGCCTGGGCGACGTCGATGCACTCGGCGCGACGCGCGCCCTGTCGACCTTCCTGGACGGGCTGTCGACCTGGTACCTGCGCCTGTCCCGTCGCCGGTTCTCGCGCTCGGACGACCCAACCGGGCGGGCGGCCGCCTTCGCTACCCTCCACGATGCGCTCGTGGCGACGACCCGGATGCTCGCCCCGATCCTGCCCTTCCTGGCCGACGCCATGTACCAGAACCTGGTGGTGGCGGTCGGGGCCGATGCCCCGGACAGCGTTCATCTCACGCCCTGGCCGACGGCCGACCTGGCCGGCCACCGCGACGAGGCGCTGGAGGCCACGATGGCCAGCGCACAGGGCGCGGTGGACCTCGCCCGGGCCCTGCGCAGCAGCGCTCACCTGCGAACGCGCCAGCCGCTGGCGCAGGCCTGGCTCGCCCTCCCGGACCGTGGCCCGGTGATGGGACCGGAGCTGCTGCGACTGATCGCCGACGAGATCAACGTCAAGTCGGTCACGCTGATCGACGACCGCTCGGCACTCGTGGAACGGCGGGTCAAGCCACTGCTCCCCAGGATCGGCAAGCGCCTGGGTGCGGCGATCCCGGCGGTGATGGCGGCGGCCCGGGGCGGTGATGTCCAGTTCGAGGCCGATGGCTCGGTCACCCTTGGCGGCGTCCGGCTGGCCCGGGACGAGGTCGAGATCCAGGCAACGCCACGGGCCGGGACCGCGGTCGCCGAGAACGACGGGCTGATCGTGGTCCTGGACACAGCGCTCACGCCGGCGCTGATTGTCGAAGGCCACGCGCGCGAACTCCAACGTGCCGTCCAGGACCTGCGCAAGGAGGCCGGCTTCGAACTCGATGACCGGATCGAGCTGTGGGTCGGCGAGCTTCCGGACGGGGTCGCCGCACACCTGCCGTTGGTCGCTGCGGAGACCCTCGCCAGGGTCGTCGACGGCGACGTCCCGGCCGGTCTGGTGCAGGGCACGATCGAGCTCGACGGCGCGCCGCTGGTCATCGCCGTGCGCCGTCGCGCGCCCGACGGCCCCAACGGCCCCGACGGCTAGGCTGGGCCGACGTGGACGGCAGCGCCATACTCGCCGCCCGCCCGGGCGCACATTGGGGCATCTTCGGCGGGATCGCCGTCGTGGCGGTCGTGCTCGACCAGCTCAGCAAGGCGTGGCTGGTCGCGAATGTCGCGCCCGGCGAGGTGAAGTCGGTCCTCGGCGACACCGTCCGGCTCGTCTTCCACCAGAACTCGGGCGCCCTGTTCGGCCTGTTCCGCGATCAGGCCGTGCTGTTCGGGCTGATCTCGATTGGTGTGATCGGCCTGATCGTGGGCTACCATGCGCGGTCAGCCCGGAGCCTCTACCTGTCGACCGCGTTGGGATTCCTGCTGGGCGGCGCGGTGGGCAACCTGATCGACCGCCTACGCCTTGGCTACGTCGTCGATTTCGTCGACATCGGGATCGGTGACCTGCGCTTCTACACCTTCAATGTGGCGGACTCGGCGATCAGCACGGCGCTCGTGCTGCTGGTGGCTGTCGCCCTTGTACCCGGCCTGGCCCGGCTCGTCGGGGGCGCCGGCGATGGCTGATCCCGCCACGGTCGCCGGTGTCCGCCTCCTGCGGGTTCCCGACGGACCGCGAGGACGGGTCGATCGCTACGTGGCCGACGCGACCGGCCTGTCGCGGAGCTACGTCCAGAAGCTGATCTCCGATGGCCGGCTCACGGTTGCGGGCGAGGCGCTCCGGGCGAACGACGTCGTGGGTGCAGGCACGGAACTGCGCCTCGAGGTCCCCGAAGCCAGGCCGCTCGCGCTCCGCCCGGCACCGGAGATCGCACTGCGCGTGGTCTACCAGGACGACGACCTGCTGATCATCGACAAGCCGGCCGGCCTGGTCGTCCATCCGGCCCCTGGTCACCCGGGCGGCACGCTGGTCAACGCGCTCCTGGCGCACGGCGACGGATCGACCTGGGGCGGAATCGCCGGGGTCCAACGCCCGGGGATCGTCCATCGCCTGGATCGCGACACGAGCGGCCTGCTGATGGTCGCCCGGCGCGATTCGGCACAGGCGTCGCTGATGGCCCAGCTCAAGGCGCGCCGAATCAAGAAGACCTACCAGGCCCTGGTCGGCGGCAGCGTGAGCGCCGCGGTGGGGCGGATCGAGGCGCCGATCGGGCGCGATCCGAAGCATCGAACCCGGATGGCCGTGGTCCCCGATGGACGCCCGTCCGTGACCGGCTATCGGGTGCGCGAGCGATTCGCCGAGTGGACGCTCGTGGAGCTCGATCTGGTCACCGGCCGAACCCATCAGATCCGGGTCCATCTCGAAGCGATCGGCCATCCCGTGGCGGGCGACCGCGTCTACGGCACCGGCACTTCTCGGCGAGGGCCACAGGGCCTGGACCGGCTCTTCCTGCACGCCTGGCGGTTGGAGCTGACCTCGCCCGGGGATGGCCACCTGATCCGGGCCGTGGCGCCGCTGCCGGCGGAGCTGGATGGCGTCCTGAATGGCCTGCGCGAGGTGGTCCGGTGACCGAGTCGAGCCAAGCCCCGGCCGACATGGACGGCGCAAACGGTGCGATGCTCGTGATCATCTCGGGGCCGAGCGGGGTCGGCAAGGACACCATCATCGAGGCCCTGCGGCGCCGGTCACACGACCCGGAATACCACTATGTCGTGACGTGCACGACGCGGACGCGGCGTCCGGGCGAGGTCGACGGGGTCGATTACCGGTTCCTCGACCGGTCCGTCTTCGCCGCACAGCGGGCGGCCGGGGAGTTCCTCGAGGCGAACAAGGTCCATGGGAACTGGTATGGCACGCCTCGCAGCCAGGTCCGCGAGGCCCTCGCGCAAGGTCGCGACGTCATCCTGAAGATCGATGTCCAGGGCGCCCAGGTCGTGAAGGAGAAGATCCCGGGCGCATTGCTGATCTTCCTCATCCCGCCATCGCTCGAGGACCTCTTCGCGCGGTTGCTCAGCCGGGCGACCGAGACGGCCGACGAGCTGGAGCTCCGCCAACGCAACGCGGCGATCGAGCTGGCCCGCCAGGAGGACTACGACTACGTGGTCACGAACGAGACTGGGCAGGTCGAGCGGACGGCCGCCCGGATCGACGAGATCATCGTCGAGGAGCACCGCAGGCACCCCGACCGGCGGGTCGAGGTCTACTCGCGCTCGCCTTGACCCGGCCGCGCGTTGTCGAAGTCGCGGTCGACGCGGCCGGCCGGGGCGGGGACCGGACCTACACCTATCTCGTACCCGAGCCGCTGGCCGACCTCGGCCTGGGCGAGGCGGTCCTGGTCGAGTTCGGGCGCCGGCAGGCCCTGGGCATCGTCGTCGCCGAGGCGGCCGCGCCGCCGACGATCGCACCGAAACCGATCATCGATCGGGTCCGCGCCGACGGGCCGCTCCTGCCGCCGTTGACCCTTGCCCTCGCTGGCTGGATCGCCAGGCACTACCTGGCACCACCGGCCCTGGTCCTGCGCTCGATGCTGCCGCCAGGCCTGCTCGAGCGCCTCGAGCTCGTGGCCGAGCTGGCTCCCGCGGGCACCGGTGACGATGCAATGGCCGACCCTGACCCGATCATCGCGGACCTTCTGTCGCAGCTGGAGCGCGGCCCGCGGCCGGTCCGCGACCTGGCCGGACCGGACGGGCGGGCGGGCCTGCTGCGGCGGCTGCGCGCGATGGAATCGGGTGGCCGGGTCAGCCTGGCGTGGACCTTGCTCGGTGCCGGCGCCGGACCCCGGTACGAACGCTGGGTGCGGCTGGCCGGAGCGGGACGGGCGCTCGTGGCGACGCTGGCGACCGGTGGCCGCGGGGCGGGGCGGCCGCCCGGTTCGCGCCAGCTCGACGCGCTCCGCGAACTGGCGCTGGCCGCGAC
>JBKKDW010000103.1:0-2733 GCA_046708025.1 Candidatus Limnocylindrales bacterium | reverse complement strand
GTCTAGTGCTTGAGGATCTTGATGTTCTCGAGGAACAGGTCGCCGATGGCCTCGTGGTCCTGAGGGGTCGCGAGAATGCCCGTGACCCACGGCCGGACCTCGTAGTTCTGGATGCGCCAGCGGGTGTAGACCGCCGCTGCGTCCTCGACGAGGATCTCCTGGGCCTGGTTGTAGAGCGGGACCGCGTCGTCAATTGCCTGCTGCGCACCCGCTTCCTCAACGAGCCGGTCGAACTCGGGGTTGTTGTACCCCTCGTCGTTGTTGCCGCTCTCGCTGTGGAACAGGACGCGGAGGACGGTGTCTGGGTGCGGGTAGTCCGCGCCCCACGCGTTGCGTGCAATGTCATAGACGCCGTTCGGTCGCTCCTCGACCAGCTGATCGAAGGTCACGCCCTTGAGCTCCGACTGAACGCCAAGGTTCTTGTTCCATTGCTCCTGCATGTAGGCGGCAGTGATCTCATGTCCGGCGTCGACGTTGAAGCCGAAGGAGAGGACTGGAACTTCGCTGACGTCGCTGTAGCCAAGCTCCTCGAGGGCAATCGCGAACTCGGCCTTGGCGGCGTCAACGTCGTACGGGAGCCCGATGTCCGGCTGGTGCCCGGGCATCCCGGGCGGGACGGGGCTGCCGGCGATGGAGCCAGCGCCACCGTAGACGGTCGCCAGCATCGTTTCCTTGTCGACCGCCATCGACAGCGCGCGGCGGAAGTGCAGGTTTGAGGTCGGTTCTCTCTGGGTCCAGAAACCCCAATAGTCGAAGACGGTCGTCGGTTGAGGCACGACGAGCGGCCCGAGCTCAGGGTCGGCAACGACGCGCGGTACATCCGGCGGGGGCACCTGCACGGTGTCGATCTCGCCGGCCTCGAACATGGCCTGGGACGCCGCCGGGTCGCCGCCGATGTGCCAGTTGACCTCGGTCAGGGTCGGCTTCTGGCCGTACCAGTTCGGGTTCGGCACGAGCACGATCTCGGACTGGTGGGTCCATGACTGCATCATGAACGGGCCGGAACTGACGTAATTCTCGGCCTCGGTGAAGTTCGGGGTGTTGATCCATTTCTCCTGGTACGGAACCGTGTTCCATAGGGCGGCTAGAACGCTGAGGTAGCTGGCCGGATGATCCAGAGTGACCACAAAGGTCTTGTCGTCCGGGGCGGCCACGCCGAAGTTGTCGAGTGCCGCGTCGATGTCCGCATCCGATGCCGCCGGCTCGAGCCCGCTCAGATCGATGATCTCCTGGCCGCCGGCCACGTCGACGATTTGCCCCTGGTAGAAGGAGGCCGTGCGAGGATCGATCAGACGCTTCCAGGAGTAGACGAGGTCACCCGCGACGATCGGGTCGCCGTTGCTGTACTTCGCGTCGCGGAGGGTGAACGTGTAGGTCAGAGCGTCCGCCGATACTTCCGGCAGGCTCTCCGCAAGCGACGGCACCGGCTTCAGATCCATGTCGAAGTAGAGCAGACCACGGTGGATCGAGCTCAGCACGGCAATGGAGTCCGACGTCTCAGCGACGCCAGGATCGAGGGACGCCGGATCTTCAGCACTCAGGTAGAGGCGAATGACCTGCTCGTCCGCAAGGTCTGATTCGGGCGGGGCCGAGACCGCTGCCGACTCGCCCGGGGCGGTCGACTCGCCCGGCGCCGGCGCCGAGCTGGTGGTGGCACCGCCGCAAGCCGCCGCGATGACGGCAATGCTGGCCAAGATGCCAAGGAGTCGCTTCTGCATCAACTGTCCTCCGAACGGGTATGGATTACCCGAAATCTTCGCAAATCACGACCCCGCTCCGTCACCGTTGCACGCCACGCCATTCCACGGTCCGGATCGAGCCTCCCACTCGATCACGGGAGAAGGGCGTGTCCAACCGGCAGCACGTTTCAGGTCGGTGCGCTGCCGGTACTATCCACAGCGCCCCACCGACTGTCAACTTCCAACCTAACGAATTGTCGAGGGACAGCGACTCTGTCCGGGCTAAGGGGACAGCGACTTTGTCGCTCTCGTTGCCATGGAAACGAGGGAGACGATCACGTTGGACCGCCTAGCACAGCAGCGCCTGTATGTCCTGAATCATGGCCTGGCCAATGAGCTGACCTTGGAGGCGGCGGCTCAGGTCCTCGAGCTGTCGATCCGCCAGACCCGCCGGCTGTCGAGCGCTACCGATCGGCCGCCGCCGGCGGCCTCCTCCACGGCAATCGTGGCCGGGTCCCGGCCAATCGGCTGGACGACGCGACCCGGGCGCGCGTCGTCGAACTGGCCACGACGTCGTATGCCGGGTTCAACCCGGTTCACCTGGCCGAGACCCTGGCCGAGGAGACCGATGAGCTCGGGCTGTCGGCCCGCACGATCCGTCGGATCCTGACGGCGGGCGGGATCGCCCCGACCCGACCCGCCGCCCACCGCGTCACCGCAGCCGCCGCGAGCGGATGCCCCGGGAGGGCCTCCTCCTCCAGGTCGACGGCAGCCGCCACGACTGGCTCGAGGGCCGGGGCCCCGTCCTCACCCTCGTCGGCGGGATCGATGTCGCGACGAGCCTCGTCACCGGCGGGACCTTCCGCGAGCAGGAGGATGCCGCCGGCTGCTTCACGACGCTCACCCCCAGACCGCCGACCGGTTCGGCCTGCCGGGTGCCCTGTACAGCGACCTGCACGGCATCTTCGTGAAGGATATCAACCGCCCGCCAACGCTCGACGAGCAGCTGACCGGCCGACGCTCGCTGACCCAGGTGGTGCGGCGCTCGACGACG
>JBKKDW010000102.1:0-2829 GCA_046708025.1 Candidatus Limnocylindrales bacterium | reverse complement strand
CGCAGCCGGCGCAGGTCGACGACATCCCAGCGATGCCGGCCGGCCGTATCGACGAGATGAGCGGCCAGTGCCTCGGCCGCGACCGGCAGATCTGCCGGCGCGCTGAGAATCGTGGCGTAATCGGCGTGATACGAGGCACCAAAGAAGATGGCCGTCGCAGTCGGTTCGACCGGCGTGAGGGGCATGGTCGTGCCATGGCGCATCGTGGTGTGGGTCAGCGCGTCCGTCGGCTCCACCTCGTGGCGATGCATCAGCGGGATGATCGCGATCGGCGCGTTGCCGGCTGACCCGTCGGCACTGACGATCAGCGTCTCGTCGTGGGCATTCGCGCCGTATGCATCCCACCAGGCACGCTGAAAGGCCCAGCCGGAGAACGGAGTCGTCCACGGAGTTCGTGCCGCGAGCGCATCCCAGGTCGCCCGCGGGATGTCGGCGACGCCGCGGCGCTCAGCGCGCAGGGGCCTAACGTCCGCCGCGGGCCGCCCAATGAGGTGAGATCTCCCGTTGGCCCCCGGACAGGCAGGCTCCGCGTCGAGCAGGGGTGGGGTCACGTCCGGACTCTAGCACCAGCCGCGGAACTGGTTGCGGAGGCAACCTCATCGGGCTTGACGGGCGACGGGCTCAGTCGGTCAGATGGAGATAGCGGATGAGGTCGGCATAGTCGTCGGTGAACGGGCGATCCGCGGGCTGGACCGGACGCCAGCCGCGCGCGGCCAGCGCCGCTAGTGTTGCATCATCGGTCGAGGCGGCCAGCCAGTGCGATGGCGTCGCGCCCTGCGCCTCTGCCGCGACGCTCGGCCCATGAAAGCGCTCCAGAACAGTCATGCCCACTGACCCGGCGCCCGCGGCAATCGCCGGAGCCAGGTCGTAATAACGGTTCGAGACGTGGAAGGCGAGGAGCCCGCCCTGGCGTATGGTCCGGATTTCGTCGGCGATCGCCTCACGGGTCAGGAGGTGGACCGGGATCGCGTCCGATGAGAAGGCGTCAAGGACCAAGAGGTCGAACTTGCCGGCCGGCACGTCCTCGAGTGACAGGCGCGCATCGCCCAGCACGACCTGGGGTGCCCGCGGGGCATCCGCAAGGTAGGTGAAGAAGCGGGGATCGGAGGCGACCCGGAGGACGATCGGATCGATCTCGAAGAACGACATCGCCATCTCGGGCGTCGCGTACGCCGCGAGCGTTCCCGCCCCGAGGCCCACCACCCCGATCGAGACGGTCGGGCGGTCCCCGGTTCCGACCGCCGCGAACAGGTCGCCGGCCGGCCCCTCTGGACCGTAGTAGGTAGTGGCCAGCCGGCGCAGGGTGGGATCCGTGGACTGCGTCCCGTGCACCGTGGTCCCGTTGAACAGCACGACCCGATCCTCGCCCGCCGGCCGCTGCACCTCCGTGACGCCGAAGAAGCTCCGGGCACGGAAGTCGACCGCCGGTTGCAGGACGAAGGTGGCGAGGATGAGCACCAGCGCGGTCGAGGCCGCCAGGAACCACGGACGCGCCCCAACGGCCAGGATCAGGCCGCCGACCAACAGCCAGCGGAGGCCCGCTTCAGCGGCCAGTGAGCCGGTCGCGACAAGGGCGGCGGCGAGCACGACCGCGCTGCCCAGATACGGGGCGAACCGGCCGCGGATGCCTTCGACGAACGGGTGGAAGTCCAAGCCCCTGCGGGGGCGCGTGGGGCGAGGTCCGCGACGAGCGACCAGGGCGAGCGCCACGAGCGCCCCGACGAGCAGGATCGGGTATTCCCAGATGCCCGGAAACGCGAGCGGCGCCAACAGGGCCACGAAGGCGCTGGCGAGCGCGCCGCCGGTGGACAGGATCAGGTAGTACTCGGTAAGGTGCCGGGGATCCGGCCGATCCTGGGCGAGGCGCCCGTGGATGGCGACGGCGACCATCCCGAACCCCACGAGTTCCATGGCCACGATGACCACGATCGGCCAGCCACCGGCCGATCCATACGGGACCCACAGGAGCGTGACCATGGCCGGTGCAGCAACGATTGCCGCTCCGATGGCCCGCCCGCCGCGCGGCGAGAACGCGACCACGAACGAGCCCAGATAGATCGCCAGCGGCGCGACCCACAGGAGCGGCGCCGAGACGAGGTCGGTCGTGATGAAGGTCGTCACCGCGGACAGCAGCCCAGACGGGATGGCTGCCAGCAGCAGCCAGCGGAGCCGCCGACGTCCATCGATGGCCATGCCCGGGGCGCCCGCTACCGGCGGCGCAGCGAGCGGCCGGTTGTCGACGGCGCCTCTCCCCAGGGTCGACATGACCCGGATCGCAGCCACCCCCAGGAGCACCACGAGGACCACGTAGCCGGTCGCCCAGATCCCGCGCTGGGCGGCGAGCCCGAGGCGCGGCTCGATCAGCAGCGGGTAGGCCAGCAGGGCGAGCAGCGATCCCCCGTTGCTGAGGGCATAGAGCCAGTAAGGGTCGCCCTGCCGCCCGGAGCGCGCGGCCTCGAACCAGCCCGAGACGAGCGGCGTGGTCGTGGTGAGCACGAACGCCGGAAGGCCGATCACGACGAACAGGATCCGGACGAGGTCGACGACCGGCGAGAGCGTCTCGATCCGCAGATCGGCGACCCGGCCCGGCGCAACGAGCAGCGCGACGAACCCGAGCGCCGCCACGGCGAGATGTACGGGCGGTCCCCAGCGCCCAAGACGGGTCACGGAGAGATGCCCGTACAGGTACCCGGTGAGCAGCACCGCCTGGAAGAGGAACAGGACCGTTGTCCAGACCGCCGGCGTCCCACCGAAGACCGGCAGGACCAGCCGTCCAACCAGCGGCTCCACGCTGAACAGCAGGAAGGCGGAGAGCCCGATCGGCAGCGC
>JBKKDW010000101.1:0-9454 GCA_046708025.1 Candidatus Limnocylindrales bacterium | reverse complement strand
CGCTCAATGTCATGTACCTGGGGATGAACAACACCAAGCCCTTCTGGAAGAACGAGAAGATCCGCCAGGCGATCGCCATGGGCATCGACCGGCAGCGGATCGTCGACACGTTCTACCCGCCCGGCTCATCGGTCGCCTCGCATTTCACCCCGTGCGACATCGTCGGCGGCTGCACGGGCGACGAGTGGTATGAGTTCGACCCGTTGAAGGCCAAGGACCTGCTGGCCGCAGGTATGGCTGAAGAGGGCATCACGAGCATCGAGACGAAGATCCACCTTCGCGACGTCGTCCGCAGCTATATCTCCACGCCGGTGGACATCGCGACGGACGTCCAGGACCAGCTCAAGAAGAACCTCGGCATCACCGCCACGATCGACGTACAGGACGCCACCACGTACCTGGCCACCGCCGACCGCGGCGAGCTCGACGGCATCTTCATCCTTGGCTGGGGAGCGGACTATCCGGACGTCACCAACTTCCTCGACGTGTTCTTCGGGGTCGGGGCCAGCGAGAACTTCGGCACCAAGTGGGACGACATCAGTGGCCCGCTCGCGGAGGCAGGCGCGATCGCCGACCAGGCGGCCCGCGACGCGCTGTACACGACCGCCAACAACGCCATCAGGCAGCACGTCCCGATGGTCCCGATCGCGCATGGCGGATCGGGTACCGCCTACCGGGCCGACGTCGAGGGCGCGCACTCCTCGGCGCTTGGCAACGAGGGCCTCTTCGCGATGAAGGCCGGCGACCGCGACCAGATCGTCTGGATGCAGAATGCCGAACCGGGTGGCCTGTACTGTGCCGACGTAACCGACGGTGAGTCGCTTCGTGTCTGTGAGCAGCTGGCCGAAGGGCTCTATTCGTACGAGATCGGTGGCACGGCAACTCAGCCGGGCCTGGCCGAGAAGTGCGAGGCCAACGCCGACTCGACCGTCTGGACGTGCACCCTGCGCGAGGGTGTGACGTTCCACAACGGCGCCACCCTCGACGCCAACGACGTCCTGGTGACCTACGCGGTCCAGTGGGACGCCGCTCATCCGCTCCACGTTGGACAGGAAGGGCTGTTCGAGTACTGGTCGTACCTGTTCGCCGGCAACCTCAACCCACCACCGGCATCCTGACCATCCGCCCATAGTCGTTGAAGGGGCGCCACAAGCGTGGCGCTCCTTCTCGAAACCGAGGCCTGCATGACGCCGAGTCCGGTCTCGCCACAATGACCCGATTCATCATCCGTCGCCTCATCCTGAGCATTCCCGTCCTGATCGGGATCGTCTTCCTTGTGTTCGCCCTCGCGCGGATCATCCCGGGCGATCCGTGCGTCGCGGCCCTGGGCGAGCGGGCGAATGAGCGGACATGCACCGAGTACGCGATCCGGCACGGCCTGGACAAGGCGATCATGCCCGGCATCTTCAGGGTCGATGGGCAGATCGAGATCCGTCCGGCCGACTTCCCGGCGACCCTCGTCGACAACCAGTTCATCAGCTATGTCCAGACGGTCGCCGCCGGCGACTTTGGACGCTCGCTCAAGTTCGGCGTCCCGGTGACGGACCTGCTGATCCAGCGTCTGCCGACGACCGTTGAGCTGACCCTCTACGCGCTCACGTTCGCGATCATCGCGGGCATTACGCTGGGGATCATCTCGGCGTACCGGCGCAACTCGATCGCCGACGTCTTCACCATGTTGATCGCGAACATCGGCGTATCGACCCCGGTCTTCGTCCTGGGGCTCGTCCTGGCCTACTTCTTCGCCGTGACCCTCAATGGCACGCCGTTCGAGCTGCCGCCCTCGGCTCGCCTGCCGGCCGGCGTCACGGTCCCGGCGCTGGCGACCGTCTGGGGGCTGGAGGCGATGCAGGGACCGCCGCGCGCGATCCTCGATTTCTTGTCCAACATCTTTACCTTCAACGCGATCGTCCGCGGCGACTGGGAGCTGCTCGCGAACGTGGTCAGGCACATGATCCTGCCCGCCCTGGCGCTCGGTACCATCCCACTCGCGATCATCGCGAGGATGACCCGCTCCAGCCTGCTCGACGAGCTCGGGCTCGACTACATTCGGACGGCCCGGGCAAAAGGCCTGCGCGACCGGACGGTGGTGTTGCGCCACGGTTTCCGCAACGCCCTGCTGCCGGTCGTGACGGTCATCGGCCTGCAGCTGGGCGGACTGTTCGGCGGCGCCGTCCTGACCGAGACGATCTTCAACCTGGCCGGGGTCGGGCGTGCCGTCACCGAAGCCATCGCGTCGCGGGATTACGCCGTCATCCAGGGCTTCACCCTCGTGATCGCGATTGGATTCGTACTCGTCAACCTCCTCGTTGATCTCTCCTACGCTTTTCTCGATCCTCGCGTCAGGCTACGCTGACGATGACCGCGGCCGTCCCGCCCGCCCCGCTCGGACTCGCCGAGGACATCCTCCAGACCGCTCGACCGGCGTCGATCTGGCGCGACACGCTGGGCAACCTGCGACGCCAACGGAACGCCGTCTTTGGGGGCGCAGTCCTCCTGTTCTTCGTGACGGTGGCCGTGTTCGCCGACCAGATCGCGACCCACGACCCCACCGCGATTCTCATCGGCGTCGAGGATGGCGCGAAGAAGCTGACCCCGCCGTGTATCCACGCGCTGGGCTGCCCGGAGACACAGGCGCAGCACTATTTCGGGATTGACGGCAACGTCCGCGATGTGTTCAGCCGGGTGGTCCACGGGACCCGCATCTCGCTGCGGATAGGGTTCCTAACCGTCGGTTTCGCGATCCTGATCGGAAGCCTGATCGGCTCGGTCGCCGGCTATGCCGGCGGCAAGCTGGACAACCTGCTGATGCGCCTGATGGATGTCCTGCTCGCCTTCCCCGCCCTGCTCCTGGCCATCGCCATCGTGACCGTCCTGGGGACCGGACTGCTCAACGCTCAGCTCGCGATCGGGATCGTCGCGATCCCGGTCTATGCCCGGATCATGCGTGCGTCCGTCATCTCGATTCGTGAGCGCGACTTCGTCACCGCGTCGCGGGCCCTGGGCGAGTCGTCGATGGGCCTGCTCGGCCGACGGATCATCCCCAACGCGCTGACCCCGCTCATCGTCCAGGGCACCCTCGGCATCGCCGACGCGGTGCTCGCCGTGGCCGCCCTGTCGTTCCTTGGCCTGGGCGCCCAGCCGCCCGAGGCAGAATGGGGCTCGATGATCGGTCTCGCCCGCAACTCGATGTTCGCGGCCCCGCACCTGGTGCTCTTCCCGGGCATCGCCCTGGCCCTGAGCGTACTCGGCTTCAACCTGCTGGGCGACGGACTGCGCGACGCGCTCGACCCGAGACTCAACCGATGACCCTCCCGTCGCCAACCAGCCTGCCCAGCGACGAGGTCCTCGGCACGAGTCTCGACGAGACCGTGGTCCAGGAGCTCGTCCCGGCAGCCCAGCGTCGGCCAAGGCGTGAGCGCGGCGCACGGCCGCTGCTCGAGGTCAAGGGCTTGCGCACGTCGTTCTACACCCGCGACGGCGCCGTCCGGGCAGTCGACGGGATCGACTTCCACGTTGACCGCGGCGAGATCGTGGGCCTGGTCGGCGAGTCCGGCTGCGGCAAGAGCGTGACCAGCCTGTCGATCATGCGCCTGGTCGCGAAGCCAGGTCGGATCGAGGCCGGTGAGATCCTGTTCGATGGCGAGAACCTGCTAACCCTGCCGGACGATCGAATGCGGGGCATCCGCGGCAACCGGATCTCGATGATCTTCCAGCAGCCGACCTCCTCGTTGAACCCGGTCTGGACGGTCGGCAACCAGATCGAGGAGGTCCTGCGCATCCACCGCGGGATGAAGGGCAAGGCGGCCAACCTGCGCGCCCTGGAGCTGATGCGGATGGTCGGCATTCCCGATCCGGAACGCCGGCTGAAGGCCTTTCCCCACGAGATGTCCGGCGGTATGGCCCAGCGAATCATGATCGCGATGGCCCTCGCCTGTGAGCCCGAGCTGCTGATCGCCGACGAACCCACGACCGCCCTCGACGTCACGATCCAGGCCCAGATCCTGGACCTGATGCGCAACCTGCGCGACGAGACCAATACGGCGATCGTGCTGATCACCCACGACCTGGGCGTCGTGGCCGAGATGTGCGACCGGGTCGCCGTCATGTATGCCGGCGAGATCGTCGAGCACACGGACGTGACGACCCTCTTCCGGCGGCCGCGTCACCCCTACACCGTGGGCCTGATCGGGTCGATCCCGGTCGTCGGCGACGTCCACGAGGAGCTGGCGGTGATCCCGGGCAACGTCCCGAACCTGATCGATCTGCCCGCGGGCTGCCGCTTCGCGCCACGCTGTACGACCCGCATCGAGGAGAACGTGGAGCAGGCCCTGGGGCACCATCCGGACCTCCGTCCGATCGCACCGGGCCATGACGTCCGCTGCTGGCTCTATCACGACGGGGCCGGCAACCTCCTGTCACGACCCGGGGCGACGCCGGCATGACCGACGCGGCGCCCCTGGTCCAGGTCCACGATCTGGTCAAGCACTTCCCGGTCCACGGCGGCATCCTCCAGCGGACGGTCGGCTGGGTCCAGGCGGTCGATGGCGTCAGCTTCGAGGTTCGCCGGGGCGAGACGCTCGGCCTGGTCGGCGAGTCGGGCTGCGGCAAGACGACCGTGGGTCGCCTGCTGCTGCGTCTGATCGAACCGACGAGCGGGTCGATCCAGTTCGACGGTGTCGAACTCACGGCGCTCAAGGGCGCCGCCCTGAAGCCGTACCGCCGGCGGATGCAGATCATCTTCCAGGATCCGTACTCGAGCCTCGACCCGCGAACACCGATCGCCGACAGCATCGGCGAAGGGCTGCGCATCCACGGCCTTGGCAGGCCCGCCCAACGGCGCGAGAAGGTCCGCAAAATGATGGACCTGGTGGGCCTCCAGCCCTACCACGCGCGGCGCTATCCGCACGAGTTCTCAGGTGGTCAGCGGCAACGGATCGGAATCGCCCGGGCGCTGGTCCTGGAGCCGGACCTGGTGGTCTGTGACGAGCCCGTGTCCGCCCTGGACGTCTCGATCCAGGCCCAGGTCCTGAACCTGCTCAAGTCGCTCCAGCGCGAGCTGGGCCTGACCTACGTCTTCGTGGCCCACAACATGGGCGTGGTCGAGCACATCAGCGACCGGGTCGCGGTCATGTATCTGGGCCGGATCGCCGAGCTGGCCGACCGGCGTGAGCTGTTCCGGCACCAGGAGCATCCCTACACCCAGGCCCTGATGTCGGCCATCCCGATCCCGAACCCGGAGCTCCGTCGCCAGCGCGTGATCCTGCGCGGTGACGTCCCAAGCCCGGTTAATCCGCCGTCAGGTTGTCGCTTCCACCCGCGCTGCCAGCTGCGCCAGGAGCTGGGCGGGCCGGCGATCTGTGCCGACCAGATGCCGCCGCTGATCGAGCTCGGCGGCGGCCACCTGTGTGCCTGCCACTTCCGACAGCCGGGGGACGCGCCGCCAGTCGGAGTGACAGCCGAGGCCGCTGCGACGGGTCAGGCGGCATCCACGACGACCCGGACACCAACGACGCCTTGAGGTGACCGAGCTATTGTCGCGATTCGGAAATGGCTGGGCGCTTGCGGACCGCCTTGGCGAGGATCTCGTCCGCGGTCTTGACCCAGGCGAAGGGACTGGCTCGGGCGTTCCAGTTGGCGGCGAACAGGTTGATCCCCGCGATGAGCTCCTTGACCGAACCGAAGCTGCCGCGGCGGATGGCTCCGCGGGAGAGGATCCCGAACCACGTCTCGATCTGGTTCAGCCACGACGCCGAGGTCCGGGTGAAGTGAGAGGTGATCCGCGGCTGACGCTCGAGGGTCAGCGCGATGACCCGGTCGCGCTCGTCGCGTCCGTACGTGGGCGGGCGTCCCGGAGGATCTCGAGATCGGACTCGTTGACCGACAGTGGAGGCGCCGGGTGGTTAGCTATGTCGAGGATCGTAGCTGCGATCGTCATAATCGTCAGGCGACGGGCGCCCCGGTCTCGGCGGCCGGTGCCGCGGCAGCCTTCTCGGCCTCGGTGACGGCGGCGGCCCGGCCTGCGGCGAGCTCGGCAAGGGCGGAATCGGGCGTGCCGCGGCGGACCAGGTTCTGGTCGAGGTGGGCGACCCCGACATCGGTCTTGAGCGCGTCAGCCGCGTAGTGGCAGGCGGCCCGATGCTCGGCATTCGAGGCGACGGACTCCAGCGGCGGATCGATCGTGCGGCAGTTCTCGGGCTTGCCAAGTCGCTCGTACAACCAGCAGCGGGTATGGAACCGGCAGCCGGGCGGTGGGTTGACCGGGCTTGGGACATCCCCTTTGAGGATGACCCGCTTTCGCTTCCGCTCCGAGACGGGATCAGGGACCGGGACCGCGGAGAGCAAGGCCCGGGTATAGGGATGGCCGGGCGCCGCGTAGAGCTCGTCGGGCGGGCCGATCTCGACGACCTTGCCGAGGTACATCACGGCGACCCGGTCGCTGATGTGCTTGACGACGGACAGATCGTGCGCGACGAACAGGTAGGTCAGGCCGAGCGTGGACCGCAGGTCGGTCAGGAGATTGAGGACCTGCGCCTGGATCGACACGTCGAGCGCCGAGATCGGCTCATCGCAAACGATGAACTCGGGTTCCACGGCCAGGGCACGAGCGACGCCAATCCGTTGGCGCTGCCCGCCGGAGAACTCGTGGGGATACCGCTGGACGTACTTCGGGTCGAGCCCGACCAGCCGAAGCAGCTCGGCGACGCGCTCCTTCTTGGCGGTGCCTTTGGCCAGCCGATGTGTCTCGATCGGCTCGCTGACGATCGATCCGACGGTCATTCTCGGATCGAGCGACCCGTACGGGTCCTGGAAGATAATCTGCATCCGTCGGCGCATCTTGCGCAGGGGTTCGGATTTCAGCGTGGTCAGGTCGACGCCGTCGAACCGGACCGAGCCCTCGGTCGCCTCGCGCAACCGGATCATCGCCCGGCCGATCGTGCTCTTGCCACAACCCGACTCGCCCACGAGCCCCAGCGTCTCGCCGCGGCGGACCTCGAACGTCACGCCGTCGACCGCCTTGACCACACCCTTGGCGGTCCTGAAGAGGCCCGCCCGGATCGGGAAGTGGACCTTGAGGTCATCGACCTCCACGAGGTTGGCTTTGTCGTGCGGGCGTAGGCCCGTGCTGGCACCGACCGTGGCGGTCAACTGATCCATCCTCCGTCCTCGGTGCCCCAGCAGCGAGCGAAGTGCGATTCGGTGCCACGGCTGGTCAGGTCGGGCTCATCCTCGCGGCACACGTCCCTCGCGTAGTTGCAGCGTGGCGCGAACCGGCACGCGTCAGGCGGCGAGATCAGCAACGGCGGCATGCCCTCGATCGTCCGCAACCGGTCCCCTCGGACGTCGTCGATCCGCGGGAGCGAGTCGAGCAGGCCCCACGAGTAGGGCATCTTGGGCTGCTCGAACAGCTCGTCGACGGTGGCCGTCTCGACGATCCGTCCGGCGTACATGACGTTCACCCGGTCGCACATGCCGGCGGCGATCCCGAGGTCGTGGGTGATCATCAGGACCGCCGTGTGGAACTCGTCGGACAACCGCTGGATGAGCTCCAGGATCTGCGCCTGGATGGTCACGTCCAGAGCCGTCGTCGGCTCGTCCGCCAGGATCATCTTGGGATCGCACGACAGCGCGATTGCGATCATCACGCGCTGGCGCATCCCGCCCGAGAACTGGAATGGATAGTCCTTGAGCCGCTCGCGCGGCCGCGGAATGCCGACCTTGGCCAGGAGTTCCATGATCCGCTCGTCAGCGGCCTTCTTTGAGAGGCCAAGGTGCTCGCGGATGGCCTCTCCGATCTGGTAGCCGATGGTCAGCGTGGGATTGAGGCTGGTCAGCGGGTCCTGGAAGATGAACCCGATCTCCTTGCCCCGGAGCTTGCGCACCGCGTCGTCGCTCAGCTTGAGCAGGTTGATCCCATCGAACAGGATCTCGCCCGCGACGATCCGGCCGGGCGGGTTCGGGACCAGGCGGGCAACGGACAGGGCGGTGACGCTCTTGCCGCAGCCGGACTCACCGACAAGGCCGAGGGTTTCGCCATAATCGACGTCGAAGCTCACGTCGTCGACGGCCTGGATCACCCCATCCGGCGTGAAGAAATGCGTCGACAGGGCGCGAACCTGGAGCAGCTTCTCGGCCTTGTGCTCGATCCCGGGCCTGACCGGCCCGGAGGCAGGGCGCCGGGCGTCCTCGGGCGACAGCTCGACGATCGTGGGCGTGTCCGCGCCGGCGCCTCCATCCTCGGGTGGCATCCTCTACTGCTTGCCCTTGAGCTTCGGGTCGAGGGCATCGCGGAGGCCGTCACCGAGGAATGTGAAGCTGACCAGGGCGACGGCGATGCAGATCGCGGGGAAAAGCACGAGATGCGGATCGCCTCGGACCACCTTCTGCCCATCGGCGATCAAACTGCCCCACGACGCGCGCGGCGCCTGGACGCCGATTCCGATGTAGGCCAGCGTTGCCTCCGCGAGAATGGCCGCCGGGATCCCGAGCGTGATGGCCACGATGATCGGTCCAACGCCATTGGGCAACAGGTGCCGGGTCACGATCCTGGTGTCCGAGACCCCGATTGCTCGGGCAGCCTCCACGAACTCAGTCTCCTTGAGGGAGAGGATCTGCCCGCGAACCAGGCGGGCAACCGTCACCCAGGATGTCAGGCCGATCGCCACGAACACGAGCAACAGTCCGTCGAGGGCCCGGCCGAAGAAGGTCTCCCGGAATGCAACCGAGAGGAGGATGATGAACAGCAGGTCCGGAAAGGCATACATCACGTCCGTGAAGCGCATCAGGAAGTTGTCAAGGCGACCTCCGAACCAGCCCGCGAGCGCGCCGATCGGCACGCCGATCACGAGCACGACGACCTGGACAACGATCGCCACGGTCATGCTGATCCGCGCGCCATCCAGCAGCCGGCTGAGGAGGTCACGGCCGATCTGGTCCGTGCCGAGCAGGTGGTTGGGGCTACCGGGCGGGAGCGCGCGCCCACCGTTGGCCACGACAGCCTCGAGATCCTGGGCCTGGTACGGCCAGGGGGCCAGCATCGGCCCGAAGATCGCGGTCAGGAACAGCAGGATGACGAGGACCAGGCCGACCATCGCAAGCTTGTTCTTGCGCAGGCGACCGAACGCGTCGCTCCACAAGCCTGCAGCTCGCCGCGGCCGGACGATACCGGGGGCAAGGACTTCAGCAGTCGCCACTGTCACGCGCTCCTAGGTGTAGCGGATCCGGGGGTCGATGTAGGCGTATAGCACGTCGACCACGAGGTTGAGGAAGGCAACGGCGAAGGCATAGAGGATGGTCATTGCCATCAGCACGCCGTAGTCCTTCTGGGCAATTGCCGTGACGTAATAGCGGCCGATCCCGGGGATCCCGAAGATCGACTCGATGATGAACGATCCGGTCACGAGGAAGGCGAGGGTCGGGCCGAGGATCGTCACGACGGGAATGAGCGCGTTTC
>JBKKDW010000100.1:0-6545 GCA_046708025.1 Candidatus Limnocylindrales bacterium | reverse complement strand
ACGAGGGGACGGTCCCGCTGGTGGTCTACGTCGTGTTCTTCGACGTCCCAGTAGGCGGCGCGTCCCGGATCGACGCGCCGGAACCGAGCAACTGCACGGGCCTGGCGCCGGCTCCCGCGGCTACACCGACCCCCACTCCGGTTCCCGCGGCAACACCGACCCCCACTCCCGTTCCCGCGGCAACACCGACCCCCACTCCGGTTCCCCCGGCTACCCCAGCCCCCCCGGCGCTCCCTGACACGGCGGCGATAATCGGGCAGGTGTCGACGTCGCCCGCCCCGCTGGCGCCGTTCCTGCTTGTTGGTTCCGTGGCTGGTCTACTTGCCTTGGGCCTCCGTCGCACACGGAATCGACGCTAGAACCCACGGTCAGGAGACCCGCGCCGGCTCAGGTTCGCCCGGGACGACGTCATCGAGGGGGACGTCGACGCTGCCCGGCCGGCGCATCAGTTCGGCGAGCGCCTCGGGGATCGGGTCCACCGAGTCCCAGTCGACCGGCAGTCGGACCGTGACGTCCGACGGCTCAACCGCGGCGTCGCCGGCGATCCCACGGGCGGGATCGGCCGTCCACTCGATGGTGACCGCGCCCGACGTGAAGCCCGCGCCGAAGGCAACCAGGACGATCCGGTCGCCGACCTTGACCCGGCCCTCGTTGACCGCCTCGGCCAGGGCGATCGGCACGGACGCCGCCGACGTGTTGCCGTAGCGATCCAGGTTCACGAACATGCGGTTCATCGGCAGGTCCAGGCCTTTCGCGACGGCCTCGATGATTCGGATGTTGGCCTGGTGCGGGATGAACAGGGCGATGTCGGCGGGCTCCAGGCCGGCCTTCTGGATCGAGGTCAGAGCCGTGGAGGCCAGGGTCCGGGTGGCGAATCGATAGGTTTCCTTGCCCTCCATCCGGATGTAGTGCTCGCCGCGGGCGATCGTCTCGGCCGAGGGCGGGCTCTTGGCGCCGCCGGCCGGCAGCCAGATCATGTAGGCGCCCTGGGGCTCGGTCGTCATCTCGATCCCAAGGCCGCCACCGGGCTCCTCCGAAGCGGACAGGACGACCGCACCGGCACCGTCGCCGAACAGGATGCACGTGTTGCGGTCCGTGTAGTCCAGGAACCGGGTCAGCAGTTCCGCCCCGATCACCAGGACGTGCCTGGCCAGGCCGCTCGTGATGTAGGCGTGGGCCGTCGCATAGGCGTAGACGAAGCCCGAGCAGGCGGCCGAGACGTCCATGGCGGCGGCCCTCGTGTTGCCGATCGCCTCCTTGACCAGGGCGGCGGTCGAGGGCATCCAGTAATCGGGCGTGAGCGTCGCGAGCAGGATCAGATCGATCTCGTCCGGGTCGATCCCGGCGGTGCGGATCGCGCGCAAGCCGGCGACGGCGGCCATCGAGGCGGTCGTCTCGTGGGCGGCAGCAACGCGCCGTTCGCGAATGCCGGTGCGCGACACGATCCACTCGTCATTCGTTTCGACCATCCCCTCGAGGTCGTGGTTGGTCAGGACCTGCGAGGGTGCGTAGCGGCCCCAACCGGTGACGTGGGCATGGCGGACGGGGGTATTCACAGCGGCTCCACCTCGATGAGTGGTTGCTTGGCCTTGACCAGTGCGCCGCTCTCGGGCACCACCCGGACGACCCGGCCGGCAAGGTCCGACTTGATCTCGTTGAACAGCTTCATCGCCTCGATCAGGCCGATGATCTGGCCGACCGCGACCTCGCCGCCAACCTGGACGTATGGCGCCGTCCCCGGAGCGGGCGACGAATAGAAGATCCCGGTCAATGGTGCCTTGATCGAGGGCACACTCGGGACGACCGGTTCGCGGCCGGCCGTGGCGGGTTCGCCGGCGGTCGCGGGGCTGGCTTCAGGCTGGCCGGCAACCGCGGGTGGCGCGCCGCCCGAAGCGCCAGGAGCGACGGCCATGGCCTTGCGCAGGACCAGGCCGGTCCCGCCCGATTCGACTTCGAGCTCGGTGAGGTCGGAGCGGTGCAGCAGCTCAGCCAGGCGGTCGATCAGGCCAAGCAACTCGGCGTCGGCGCCGTCGGATGGCTCGACGGGCGGGCCGGGCAGGGCCTCGTCGGGCGGCCCGGGCAGGGCCGCGTCGGTCATGCCTCCCACCGCGCGAAGACGAGGGCCGTGTTCTGGCCGCCGAATCCGAACGAGTTGCTGAGCGCCGCCCGGACTTCTCGACCGGCCGCGACGTTGGGCGTCAGGTCAAGGCCGGCAGCCTCCGGGTCGGGGTCGGTAAGGTTGATCGTCGGCGGGATGCACTGCTCGCGGATGGTCAGCACCGTGGCGATCGCCTCGAGCGCGCCGGCGGCTCCGAGGGTGTGGCCGAGCATCGACTTGTTGGCCGTGATCGCGATCCGGCCGGCGTCGTCGCCGAAGATCGTGCGGATCGCCTGGAGCTCGGCCCTGTCGCCTTCGGGCGTCGAGGTCGCATGGGCATTCGCGTGATCGATGTCGGCGGGCGTCAGGCCCGCCTTCTCGAACGCCCGGCGAGCGGCCCGGACGGCGCCGATTCCGCCCGGCGCCGGCAGGGTGATATGGGACGCGTCGGCGGTCGCACCGTAGCCGACCAGCTCGGCGAGGATCTCCGCGCCGCGCGCTTCGGCATGATCGAGGGCCTCGAGAATCACGACGCCGGCGCCTTCACCGATGACGAACCCATCGCGACCGGCATCGAACGGGCGCGACGATCCGGCGGGGTCGTCATTCCGGGTCGAGAGCGCGCGCATCGAGGCGAAGCCGCCGACCATCGCCTCGTAGATCGCCGCCTCGGCGCCCCCGGCAACCATCACGTCGGCGTCACCGCGGCGGATGATCTCGCTCGCCTCCCCGAGCGCATGGCCACCGGTGGCACAGGCCGAGACAGTGGTGAAGTTGGGGCCGGTCATCCCGAACTGGATGGCGACCTGGCCGGCCGCAACGTTGGGAATACCCATCGGCACCATGAACGGGCTGATCCGGTCCGGGCCGCGCAACGCGTTGGTCGTGAATCCGTCGATCAGCGTGCCAACGCCGCCGAGCCCGGTGCCCAGGATCACTCCGGTCCGCTCGGCCAGTTCGCCTTCGAAGCGGTCGGGCAGGCCGGCCTGGGCGAGGGCTTCGGCCGCCGCGACCAGGCCGAACTGGGCGTAGCGATCGGTCCGGCGGACTTCCTTGCGGTCCAGGAGGCCGCTCGCGTCAAAGTCGCGAACCTCGCCGGCGACCCGGGACGATAGGCGGGACGGATCGAACGACTCGATCGTGCGGATGCCCGACTGCCCTGAGACCAGGCCGGCCCAGGTTGTCGGAACGTCGTTGCCGAGGGCGGTGACCATGCCCATGCCGGTCACCACCACGCGGCGTCGCTCGGTCACTGGAGGACCCGGCCGGCCCGGCTCATCGCACCAGCCTTCCGGTTCGGACCGTGGCGGCTCGGTAGACGTCGCCGGGCAGGCCGCGCGCGGAGATGGCGTTGGCGACGGTAAGCGCGTCGAACTCGGTGCGGTGGATCTCGGCGTGGACTTCGCCGTCGGCGATGTCGAGCAGGGCCCACGAGGCCGTTGGATCGCCGTCGAAGACGTAGCCGGCCGACCCGTCGTTGACGATCATCTTCCAGCCCAGGTCGCGGACTTCGGGCAGATGGGTGTGGCCGCAGGCGATCACGCGCGCGTCGGTGCGCGAGACGCGCTCGGTGACGACGCCCGGGTCGAGGACCTGGTCGAAGCCGGCGGTCTGCGACCCGGGGGAAGCGTGGCAGACCAGGACCATGGTCCCATCGTCGGCGCGGAGTCGACGCTCGAATGGCAGCCGGCGCAGCCACGACACACGCTCGTCGCCCAGGGCGTCGTGGGCCCACTCAGCGGCAGCCTGGAACGTCTCCGGAACGCCGTCGGACATCCACGGAAAAGCCGCCGCGTAATCAAAGTCGGCCACTGCGATGTCGGTATTGCCGCTGACGATGACCGCGCCGTCGGCCTCCATCTCGCGCAACAGGTCGACCGTGGCGGCCGGATCGGGGCCATTAAGGGCCAGGTCGCCGGCAATCGCGACCAGGTCCGGCTTCTCGGCCCGGATCGCCTTGCGCACAGCCTCCAGGGCAACCACGTTGCCGTGCACGTCAGACAGGATCACGATCCGAGTCACGGGCAGACCCAGTTGGCACTCACCTGAGGACGCCTTCGCCCGGGATGATGAAGCTCAGCGTGGCCTCGCAGGCCGTTTCACCGTTCACGCTGGCGACCCCCCGCGCCCGCCCGAAGCGCCCACCCAGCTTTTGCATGATGACCTCCAGGCGGAGGGTGTCACCGGGGCTGACGATGCGCTTGAAGCGGCACTCGTCGATGCCGGCGAAGAGTCCGATTCGATGACCGAAGCCGGGTTGCTTCGCCACGTAGACGGCCATCGTCTGGGCGAGCGCCTCCACCTGGAGTACCCCTGGCATGACCGGGAGGTCCGGGAAGTGGCCTTGGAAATACCACTCCGACGCGGTCACGCCCTTGAGCCCGACGATCCGCCTGGCCTCGGCGTCGTATTCCACGATGCGGTCGACCAGCAGGAACGGCCAGCGATGCGGGATCAGCGCCTGGATCTCAGCGGTCGTGTGAATGGTGGCGTCGGTCACGGGCGGCTCCGGGCTGGTCACGCTCACGAGCGCGCAGCGGCGGCCAGGAAGGCGGCGCTCCCGACTCGATCGAGCAGGTTGGTGGTCATCCGGCCCTCGAGAAAGGTCTCGTTGAGCAGCATCGCCTGGTGGATCGAGACGTTCGTGGCGAGGCCGTCGACGACGAGCTCGTCGAGGGCGACCCGGCTGCGGGCGATCGCGGTTGGGCGGTCCGGGCCCCAGACGATGAGCTTGCCCAGGAGCGAGTCGTAGAACGGCGGCACCTCGTAGCCGCTGTACAGGTGCGAATCCATCCGGACGCCCGGCCCACCCGGCGCGTGATATCGCTCCACCAGGCCCGCGCCGGGGCGGAACTCGTGGGCCGCGTCCTCCGCGGTGATCCGGAATTCGATGGCGTGCCCGACGAACGTCACGTCCGGCTGGCTGAAGCCGAGCGGCTCGCCGGCAGCGATCCGGATCTGGGTGACGACCAGGTCGATCCCGGTCAGCATCTCGGTCACCGGGTGCTCGACCTGGATTCGGCAGTTGATCTCGATGAAGTAGAAGGCGCCCCTGGCATCGACCAGGAACTCGAGCGTGCCGATGTTCTCGTAGCCGGCGGCGACGGCTGCCTCGATCGCCCGCTCGGCCAGCTCGGTCCGGGCCGCCACCGAGAGGGCCGGGGTGGGGGCCTCCTCGAGAATCTTCTGGTGCCGGCGCTGGACCGAGCAGTCGCGCTCTCCGAGATGCACGCCGTGGCCGTATTTGTCGACCACCACCTGGATCTCGACGTGGCGATTCTCGTCGAGCCACTTCTCGAGGTAGAGCGAGTCGTCGCCGAAGGCCGCCTTGGCCTCGGAGCGACAGACGCGCATGACCGATTCGAGTTCGCGCGCGGTGCGCACCATGCGCATGCCCTTGCCACCGCCGCCCGCAGACGGCTTGATGAGCACGGGGTAACCGATCCGCTCGGCTTCACTGAGCCCGTGCATCTCGTCGCGCAGCATCCCATCCGAGCCCGGGATGGTCGGCAGGCCGTGCGCGGCGAACAAGCCGCGGGTGCCGGCCTTGTTGCCGAACCGTTCCAGGACGGCCGCGGATGGCCCGATGAACGTGAGCCCGTGGGCGGCCACCACCTCGGCGAAACCCTCGTCCTCGGACAGGAAGCCGTAGCCGGGGTGGATGGCGTCGCAGCCGGTGATGAGTGCGGCCGAGATCACGGCCGGGGCTGACAGGTACGACCGCTTGGCATCGGCCGGGCCGATGCAGATGGCCTCGTCGGCGAGCTGGACCGCGAGTGAATCGCGATCGGCCTCGCTGTAGGCGACGACCGCCTCGGTTCCCAGGAATCGGCAGGCGCGCAGGATCCGCAGGGCGATCTCGCCCCGGTTCGCGATCAGGATCTTGCGGAACACGGTCAGCGCTCCGGACGCGGGGTGAGAGTCGACGACGCCGGCGCGGACATCGCAAGCTCGATTACGACAAGCCCCTGGCCGTACTCGACCGCATCGCCCGACTCGACGAGGCTCGCCCCGATCAAGCCATCCGCCGGGGCGACGACCTCCTGGGGAACGCCAAGCATGTCGACCGTACCGAGCCGATCGCCGGCGCGCACCCTGGTACCGGCACGCGCCTCCGGGCGTGGCTGGTAGATCCCGACCGCCGGTGACGTGGCCGTTGTCCGTCGTTCGTCGCGGGGGGCAGGGTCGCGGCCGCCGCGACCGTCGCGGCCGGGCCCGACGGGCGTCAATCCGGAGGCGTGCGACGAGCTCGCCGCTACCGGCCCCCGCGCACGATCGCCTCGGCCGGACCGGTCGCTGGTTCGTCGATCGAGGCTCACGTCAGCGTCGGCCGGGCGGCGCAGGCGGAAACGCAGGTGGTCCTCGCGGACTTCCAGCTCGGCCAGGCCGGTGGCGCCCAGCTTGGCGATCAGGGCGGGCAGCAGCTCGTCGATCGAGCCAGCGATGG
>JBKKDW010000099.1:0-8757 GCA_046708025.1 Candidatus Limnocylindrales bacterium | reverse complement strand
CTCGTCGGACCTCGAGGAGCTCGGGCGGACGCCGATGGCCGTTGTCTGTGCCGGCCCGAAGGCCATCCTCGACGTCCCGGCCACGCTCGAATACCTCGAGACGCGCGGCGTGCCGGTCATCGCGGTCGGGCAGGCTGACCTGCCCGGGTTCTATGCCCGCTCGGCTGGGCTCGTCGCGCCGATCTCCGTGCCGGACATCGGTGCCGCGGCCGGCCTTGTCGCGGCGCACCTCGGGCTCGGCCTGGGCGGCGGCGTGCTCGTTTGCGTGCCGGTCCCCGAAGGCGACGCGCTGCCCGACGACGTGGTCCAGGCAGCGGTCGAGCGGGCTGTGGCCGAGGCGGCCTCGGCCGGGGTCGGTGGGCCGGCCCTGACGCCCTGGCTGCTGTCGCGGATCGCGGTCCTGACCGACGGGGCGTCCGTCCGGGCGAACACGGCCCTGATCATCAACGACGCGCGGGTCGCGGGCCAGCTGGCCGGCGCGCTCTCCACGCGGCAGTGACGCGTGGCGGGGCACGATGCCAGCCTCACGCACTGGACGAGTACACCGTCTTGCTGGTGACCGGCGCGCTCGTTACACTCGTTCCTACCACTGTCTTCCGAGCGAGCGAGAGTCGCGCCAACGATCGCGGCTCGCTGGATCGGACGACCGGCTCCTGATCCGAGGAGGACTCTGAATCGCATGCGGATCTACGAGGGCAGCCCGCGCCAGGACTTCGAGGAGGTCTTTCGCTCGATGGGCGCGTTCATCGACGAGCGCGGGATGAAGGACGTCCTGCTGCTCGAGGCGCCGGACGGTTACATCATCCAGGGACTGGTCACGAGCGGCGCGGTCGGAGGCGCCTGGTCGGAGTCGATCGGCTCCATGACCAAGGAGACGCTGACCTTCCTCGACGACGACATCGCCCGTTTCATGGAGGAGGCCGGCGCCCGACGGGGTCGAACCGCGCCATCGAAGCCACACGTCGCCGGCCGATACGAGATGGCGTTCCGCGTGATCGGGCGCTACCTGGACGAGCAGAAGCCGCGCGACGTCTTCTTCTTCGAGCAGGACGGGGCGTTCGTGGTCCGGCTGCTCATGAACACCCAGGCCGGTCCTCGGCACGACATCGCCGAGTTCACGGCCGAGGATGTCAGCAACCTCGTGGCGCGCGGGCCGAGCCTGCGCCACGCCGAGACACCACGCGTGGCGACACCGGCAGGCGAGGCGCCATCGTGATCGGGTTCATCGCCATTGCAACAGGAGGTAAGCCATGAGAGCGCTCAAGACTGTCGCCGTCGCGCTGGGGGTCACCCTGGCCGCCCTGATCGTCATTCCGCTCGTCGTTCTGGCCGGACTGTTCGTCTGGCTGAAGCTGACCGAGGAGGCGGACGAGGAGATCCTCGAGCTGGACCAGGACACCACCGCCTGATCTCGCGCGCTCCGAACCATCGGTCCGAGCGCCCCGAGATTCGCGTCCGGAGGCCCCATCCGGTAACATTCGAAAAACCCCCGGAGGATCAGGCCCATGGCGAAGTATGTCTTTGTGACCGGAGGTGTGACCTCCTCGCTGGGCAAGGGCATCACCGCCGCCAGCATCGGCCGGCTGCTCAAGGCACGTGGCCTGCGGGTCTCCATCCTCAAGCTGGACCCGTACATCAACGTGGATCCGGGCACCATGAGCCCCTACCAGCACGGCGAGGTCTTCGTCACCGACGACGGCGCTGAAACAGACCTGGACCTCGGCCACTACGAGCGGTTCATCGACGCGAACCTGTCCCAGCTCTCCAACGTCACGACCGGGCGGATCTATCAGGCCGTCATCGCCAAGGAGCGCCGCGGCGACTACCTGGGCGGCACCGTCCAGGTCATTCCGCACATCACCAATGAGATCAAGGAGCGGATCGGACGGGTGGGTCGCGACGGTGATCCGGACGTGGTGATCGTCGAGGTCGGCGGAACGGTCGGTGACATTGAATCACTGCCCTTCCTGGAAGCCATTCGACAGATGCGCAAGGACGTTGGGCGGGCCAACGTCCTGTACGTCCATGTGACCTTGCTGCCCGTGCTGGCTGCGACCGGGGAGCTTAAGACCAAGCCCACCCAGCACTCGGTCAAGGAGCTGCGCGGCATCGGTATCCAGCCTGATGTCATCGTGCTGCGCAGCGATCACCCGGTGAGCGACGAGATCCGCGAAAAGATCGCGCTGTTCACGGACGTCGCCAGCGAAGCGGTCATCCCGGCCGAGACCGCCGACACGATCTACGAGGTCCCGTTGATGTTCGAGGCGGCCGGCCTCGGACGGCGCGTCGTCCGCGAGCTTGGCCTGGGCGATCCGGATGCGATCCCGGACCTGGATTCATGGCGTGCCCTGGTGGCCCGGATCAAGGCGCCCAAGCCGGTCGTCGAGATCGCCCTGGTCGGCAAGTACATCGACCTGCCCGACGCCTATCTGTCGGTGACCGAGGCCCTCCGCCACGCCGCCTGGGCGCACGAGGTCGACGCCAGGGTGCGCTGGGTCGACTCCGAGGCGCTCACCCGCGACAACGTTGCCGAGCGCCTCACCGGCGCGGCCGGCATTCTCGTGCCCGGCGGCTTCGGCCATCGCGGGATCGAGGGGAAAGTACTGGCCGCCCACTACGCCCGCGATCGCAAGGTCCCGTATCTCGGGCTGTGCCTGGGGCTCCAGTGTGCGGTCATCGAATTCGCCCGCGACGTGGTCGGGACGGCTGATGCCAACTCGACCGAGTTCGACATGTTCACCGAGCATCCGGTCATCGACTTCATGCCCGATCAGCGCGACATGGAGGACAAGGGCGGCACCATGCGCCTGGGCCTCTATCCGGCCAAGCTGACCCTCGGCTCGAAGGCCCACCGGGTCTACGGCCAGGAGGTTATCTATGAGCGTCATCGCCATCGCTTCGAGGTGAACAACCGCTATCGGGCGACCCTCGAGGCAGCCGGCATGCTGCTGTCCGGCCAGTCGCCGGACGGGCGCCTCGTGGAGATCGTCGAATTGAAGGACCACCCCTGGTTCGTGGCCAGCCAGTTCCATCCCGAGTTCCGCTCGCGTCCGGAGCGGCCGCATCCGCTGTTCGACGGCTTCGTCGAAGCCGCGTTGGCCGTTCGAGACGGCCGCGAGCCGGAGCTGGTCGCCCGGACCAATCCGACCGGGGCGACGGCCGCCGCCATCGCGGATCCTGCGCGGATCGGCTGACCGAGGCTTCTTCGGCCTGCGCCGTTTCCTCGCGTGCGACGTAGACTCAGGGCGACCTGCCGCTATGGAGTCGACGCGATGAAGATCTTCCTTGACACGGCCGATATCGAAGAGATCCGCACCGCCGCCCGGTGGGGAGTCCTGGACGGCGTGACGACCAACCCGACCCTCTACGCCAAGGTCGGCGGCTCGTACGACGATATCCTGCTGGCCGTCTGCAAGATCACACCGGGCCCCGTGTCGGCCGAGTGCGTCAGCGACGACGTCGACGGGATGCTCGAAGAAGGCCGCCACTACGCAAAGCTCGCACCGAACATCGTGGTCAAGGTGGCGATGAGCGAGAACGGCCTGGAGGCGATCTACCGCTTCGCCGAGGAGGGGATCAAGACCAACTGCACCCTGATCTTCACGGCCAACCAGGGCCTGCTGGCGGCCAAGGCCGGTGCGAGCCTGATCAGCCCATTCGTCGGTCGCCTGGATGACATCAACCAGGACGGCATGATCGTGATCCGCGAGCTGACCGAGATCTTCGCGATCCACGAGATCGAATCCGAGGTCCTCGCCGCCTCGATCCGAAATCCGCTGCACATGACCCAGGCGGCCCTGGCCGGGGCGCATATCGCGACGCTGCCATTCAACGTCCTCCGCCAGATGGTCCATCACCCACTGACCGACACGGGCATCGTCCAGTTCAAGGCAGACTGGCAGAAGGCGCGCGAGGCGGCGGCCGCCAAGGCCTGAGGTCGGCCCCGGCGCGGTCAGTCATCCAGGACCAGGCGAACGTCGCGGCCGATGTCGTCGACCGGGCGTTCACATGACGAGTACACGGCGTTGACGTGGCCGCGTCGCCCGTCTATCCTCAGCGCATCCTGACCGGCAACCGCGCTGCGGCGGCGTATCCGCGCGCACCATCGCCCGGTCCCTTTCTCACCCACAGGTGACCCTCCCACATGCCCGCACCCGGCCCCGACCAGCGCGACCGTTCCCGCAACCGACGTCCCCGGCGGCGAGCCCCGATCGGCGGCGGCCGCGCCCCCGTCACCGAATACGAGGAGCAGCAGGAGATCGAAGCCGCCCGCGAGCGGAACGACCTCGACGTCAGCGACCTGCGCGAGATGAGCGTCACCGAGCTCCGCCAGGTTTCCCGCGACCTGGAGGTCGAGGCCGCCCAGGGCGAGCGCAAGGACGTCCTGGTCGATCTCATCCTGCAGCGCCAGACGGAGCGCGCCGGCAACGACTACGCAAGCGGCATCCTCGACATCGTCGATGAAGGCTTCGGTTTCATGCGCCGGCACGGCCTCCTGCCCACCCCTGACGACGTCTACGTCAGCTCGAGCCAGGTCCGTCGCTTCGGTCTGCGGATCGGTGATCGCGTGTCGGGTGCCGTGCGCGCGCCGCGTGAAGCCGAGAAGTACTGGGGGATGCTCCGGGTCGATGCGGTCAACGGCGTCGACGTCGAGACCGCCCGCCGTCGCCCCGTCTTCGGCGACCTCACGCCGGTCCACCCGGACGTCCTGATCAACCTCGAGACTGACCCGAAGAACCTCAGCCAGCGCTTGATCAACCTGGTCAACCCGATCGGCAAGGGCCAGCGCGCCCTCATCGTCAGCCCGCCCAAGGCCGGCAAGACAATGCTGCTCAAGCAGATCGCCAATGGGGTCAGCACCAACTACCCGGAGATCCTGCTGATGGTCGCTCTGATCGGCGAGCGACCCGAGGAAGTCACGGATATGCGCAGAAGTGTCAAGGGCGAGGTCATCAGCTCCACCTTCGACGAGCCGACAGAGAACCACACCCACGTCGCCGAGATGGCCCTCGAGATCGCCAAGCGCCAGGTCGAGACCGGGCGCGACGTGGTCATCCTGCTCGACTCGATCACGCGCCTCGCGCGGGCCTACAACCTGGCCCTGCCGCCGTCGGGCCGGACCCTGTCGGGTGGTCTTGACCCGATCGCGCTCTACCCGCCCAAGCGATTCTTCGGCGCCGCCCGCTACATCGAGGAAGGCGGCTCGCTCACGATCGTCGGCACCTGCCTGGTGTATACCGGCTCACGGATGGACGACGTGATCTACGAGGAGTTCAAGGGCACCGGCAACTCCGAGCTCATCCTCGACCGCAAGCTGGCCGAGAAGCGCATCTACCCGTCCATCGATGTCCAGCGCTCCGGCACCCGCCGCGAGGAGCTGCTGCTCGAGGAAGCGACCCTCAAGATGGTCTGGACGATGCGCCGGATGTTGTCCGCCGTGGGGGCCAATGAGGGCATCGAGATCCTGCTCAACCGGCTGGCGAAGACGCAGTCGAACGCCGAGTTCCTCTCGACCCTGACGAAGAGCCTCGATTCCTGAGCTGATCGCCGGGTTGCCCTCTTCGCAACGCCCGTGCTACCGTTCGCACTGATGGCGTAAGCCCGTTGAAACGGGCGGCGGCCGCGTAGAAGAGACCCCAGCTCTATAGCGCGACCCGGACGGTCCACCCGAGCCTCCTTCACGGCGACCCTCAGCGCCCTCGGACCGCCCGCACCCAGGAGACCGTATTGCTGAACGCATCGGTCGGCGTGCAGCGCGTCGTTGGACGTCTGCGCCGCCCCCCGAGCCTCCGTGCTTCGAGTGCCACGACCATTGCGGTTCGCAGGCTCGACGCTGTCTTCCAGGTGCAACGTCGTGTTCGCGCGATGGTGGCGCTGTCACGGCTCGTCCCCCGGCAGGATCATGCCGTTCGAGCAGCAGCTGCCCATCCGGTTCAGGTGGCGCGCGTCTCCCTGGTCACACGGCTCGGCCACGACCGGACCGTCGCGCTTGCCGCGGCAGGCATCCTGCTCGGCGCATCGGTCGCCAGCGTCTTGGGCGCACGACCGGTCCCGGCCACCGGCGGTCCAAGCGGCCCAGGCTCGGAGGTCCGGCTTGCGGTGGGTGGAGGCGACGAGATCGGACGGAGCGGCATGATCACCCAGGCCGAACCGGCGGTCGACGCCTGGTCAGCCGGTCGATTTGGCGCCATTGGCAGCACCGACTCCCCAACTGCGCCAGGCGCCACCGCAGCGGGCGCCACCGCCGGGGCGCAGCCGGCCGCCGCCCTCGCCACGGGTGGCGTCGAGGGACCGTTCCTCGATGACGGCACGCTCCTCAAGCCGGTCGCGGTCAACACCACGGTCGCGGACGGCAGCGGTCTGATGGACACCTACAAGGTCAAGGCGGGGGACACCCTGACCGGGATCGCGTCGAAATTCGGGATCTCGATGATGACGGTGTGGTGGGCCAACAGTCTCCAGTCCAAGGACGATCTGCATCTCGGGCAGGTCCTCACGATCCCGCCGGTCACCGGGCTCGTCCTGACCGTGAAGGCCTCCGACACGCTGGCCGGCCTGGCCGTCAGGCACAAGGTGGACGAGCAGAGGATCCTCGAGGCGAACAAGCTCGATGACCCCAACCTCGTCGTCGGACAGGTGCTCGCCATCCCGGGCGCCGTGGGCAAGGCGATCCCGACCCCCAAGGCGACCACCATCTCCAAGTTGCCGACGAGCTCCGGGGGAGGCAGCCCACGCACGAACTCGCGCGCGCCAACCATCTACCGTGGCGGTGCCTTCAGCTGGCCTGTCTCGGGCGGCGGCAACTACATCAGCCAGTACTTCCGGTACGGCCACTACGGGCTCGATATCGCGGCGGACTACGGCTCATCCGTCAGGGCCTCGGGCAGCGGCACGGTCATCTTCGCCGGCTGGAAGGGCAATGGCGGCGGGTACCAGGTCTGGGTCGCCCACGGCTCCAGCCTCTATTCAACCTACAACCACATGTCCGGGATTTCGGTCGGCAGCGGTCAGCGTGTGTCGAAGGGCCAGCAGGTCGGACGGATCGGCCAGTCCGGCCGGGCCACCGGGCCGCACCTCCATTTCGAGGTCTGGCGCGGCAGCGTGTGGAATGGCGGCAGCCGGGTCAACCCGCTCGGGTACCTGTAGTCCAGGATCCCGCCCGCCCCCGTGCGAGAATGGCCGCGATGTTCCTCGACCGCGTGAAGCTCTGGGTCCGCGCCGGTGATGGCGGCGACGGGGCCGCGACCTTCCGACAGGAGGCGCACGTCCCGCGCGGTGGCCCGGACGGTGGGGACGGCGGTCGGGGCGGCTCAATTCACCTGCGCGTGGACGCCGGCCAGACGACCCTGCGGGACTTCACCAACAAGCGCCACTACCGGGCCACGCCGGGTGGTCGCGGCACACGGGCACGCCGGCACGGCCGCGCCGGCGACGATCTGGTCCTGGACGTCCCGCCCGGGAGTGCCGTCTACAACGACGAG
This sequence comes from Candidatus Limnocylindrales bacterium, assembly GCA_046708025.1. Lineage (GTDB taxonomy): Bacteria > Chloroflexota > Limnocylindria > Limnocylindrales > CSP1-4 > SPCO01. Next base: position 1,276 of record JBKKDW010000099.1, on the reverse strand, counting down.
ACCGGTGAGCTCCTGGCGGACCTCGTCGCGGTCGGCCAGTCCACGATCGTGGCCAGGGGCGGTCGGGGCGGGCTCGGCAACACCCACTTCAAGTCCTCGACCCATCAGGCGCCGAAGCACGCCCAGAAGGGCGAACCGGGCAGCGAGGCCTGGCTTCGCCTGGAGCTGCGGCTGATCGCCGACATCGGCCTCGTAGGTCTACCCAACGCCGGCAAGTCAACCCTCCTCGCGGCGGTCACCGCAGCCCAACCCAAGATCGCCGACTACCCGTTCACCACCCTCGAGCCCAACCTCGGGGTGATGGATCTCGGCGCCGACGACGAGCGCCGGCCGACGATCGCCGACGTACCCGGACTCATCGAGGGTGCCAGCAGCGGCGCGGGCCTGGGCCATGCGTTCCTGCGCCACGTCGAGCGCACCCGAGTCCTCGTCCACGTGATCGATGGTTCGGCGCGCGATCCCGAGTGGGACCACGAGGTCATCCGCGAGGAACTGCGTGCGCACGATCCCGCGCTCCTGACCAAGCCCCTGATCGTCGCCTTCAACAAGGTCGACCTGCCGGCCGCCCATGAAGCGTGGCCTCTGTTCAGACGTGCCCGGGCGGCCGAGGGAATCGGCGCGATTTCGATTTCAGCGGCGAACGGCGATGGTCTGGCGGCATTCCGGGTCCGGATTGCCGAGCTGCTGCCGGACGCCGCCGAGCTCGCCGAACCGCCCGAGCCGGCTGGCGTCGTCGTCCATCGAATCGAGACGATGAGCGACGGATTCAGCGTGGAACTCGACCCCGACGGCGTCCTTCGCATCCGCGGCCGGCGCATCGAGCGGCGCGCCGCCCAGACCAACTTCGATGTCGAGGAGTCGGCCGAACGCTTCCAGCGCGAACTCGCCCGGGTGGGCATCGACCGCGAGCTGCGGCGGGCCGGCATCGTCGCGGGCGACACGGTCCGGATCGGCGCCGTCGAACTCGAGTGGGAGGCGCAACCCTGGGAACGGGTATGAACGGCGGCTCCATTGGAGTATTTGGCGGGACCTTCGACCCCATCCATGTCGCCCACCTGGCGGTCGCCCAGGAAGCCGTTGAAGTGCTCGGGCTGGAGCAGGTGCTGTTCGTACCGGCCGGGCACCCGCCGCACAAGCCTGGGCGCGTCATCAGCGCGGGCGCGCATCGCCTGGCCATGGTCGAGCTGGCGATCGCCGGGAATGACCGATTCGACGTGGCCCGGCTGGAGCTCGAACGGGACGGACCGTCGTACACCGTGGACACGCTCGAGGCGCT